>NZ_JBNJOF010000028.1:0-34592 GCF_050113875.1 Vibrio sp. TRT 1302
TCGTCCGATGTTCAGAATATGGCTCTTCACCGGTCACTATTGAAGCCCTAGTCGAAAGACTAGGGCTTTTTTGCATCTCAAAGATTTGTTTTTCGCACCTTAACATTGCCTTCAATAAATCTTAGAGAAATAGTGAATAAACCAACAAACTATCGTTATAAAGTCCCATTCATCAGTTTGTATTATTCCTACTTTGATGTGAGTAAATTTCGCACAAAAACGCTAGTGTTTTAGTCTGACTTTGTGCGATTTTGTTTGTTATAAGTTTCGTCTTTATGGCTTTAATTTGTGATTTAATTCGGTTTTTTATTCTTTAACTGGTGTTATGTTTTTATTTTGTTAAAGCACTTAATGGTTGATTGTGTGAATTTTTATTCTATTGTTGTTTTGGTTTTCTTATAACTAAAAGCAGTATCAAATAACTATAGGCATTTAAAAATAAGCCTTTTTAGTACTTGTGTAAGATTTTTGAATTGAGCAATGATCCAGTGTGATTGCATATTTATTTCCTAAAACTGCTTGCTTCTTGTTCTATTTCGACTTTTTATCCTATATTTGTTGCTTTTCTGTGAATTTTTTGCCAAATTGATGAGCTTATAAATTACCAGAACGCTATACCTAATTTTGGTATCGAAACCTAGGTATAGGACTGGTATGAATGGATTCACTTTTCAGACAGGGCAGAAAGCTGCCAAAGCAGTAGAGGTCTGGTAATGTCACTTTTAGAAGTTAAAAACCTTCGAATAGAGTACCCTTCGCGTCATGGTGTTCATGCCGCAGTTAAATCTCTCTCATTCAATATCGAACGTGGCGAAATCGTCGGCGTAGTGGGCGAGTCAGGCGCTGGCAAATCGACCGTTGGAAATGCGGTTATCGATCTATTAAGCCCTCCAGGGCGAATTGCAAGCGGCGATGTTTATCTAGATGGTGAGTTGATTTCTGGACTAAGTCCGGAGCAGATGCGCGGTGTTCGCGGTTCAAAAATTGGATTTATTTTCCAAGATCCAATGACTTCTCTAAACCCACTATTTACCGTTGAACAGCAGTTGAAAGAAACCATTCATGCCAACATGAAGGTAACGGATGAGGAAGCCTATAAGCGTGCGCTTTCTCTAATGAAACAGGTGGGTATCCCACAACCAGAAAACCGTTTAAAACAGTATCCGCACCAGTTCTCTGGTGGTATGCGTCAGCGTGTTGTTATTGCGATTGCGCTTGCAGGTGAGCCAGACTTAATCATTGCAGATGAACCAACGACGGCATTAGACGTTTCTATTCAGGATCAGATCCTATCCCTTATTCGTGAGTTGTGTATTAAGAACAACGTTGGTTGTATGTTGGTAACACACGATATGGGTGTGGTTTCCAACGTGACTGATCGCGTTGCGGTTATGTATCGTGGGGACTTGGTTGAGTTTGGTCCTACGACAAAAGTACTTGGCGACCCTGATCACGCCTATACACGCAGTTTGATTTCTGCGGTTCCACGTTCAGATATGAAACTGGACCGCTTCCCATTGGTAAGTTACATCGAAGAAGCTCATGAGATGGAGCCGCTAGATGTAAAAAATCACTGGCTAGGTCAAAGTCAGGATCACCGTGAATACACTGGCTCTCTGCTTAGTGTAGAAAACGTAAATCTACGTTTTGTGACTAAAGATTCGTTATTTGAAAGTCGTCGTGAATATGTTCAAGCATCTAACAACGTCAGCTTTGAAGTCTTTGAAGGCGAAACATTTGGTCTAGTTGGTGAGTCTGGTTCGGGTAAATCGACTATTGCACGTGTCATCGCTGGTTTGTATACGCCTAACTCAGGCAAGGTAACATTCGAAGGGATCGACTTAACATCACTGAAATCTGAGAAAGAGCGCCGTCCTTTACGCCGCCAGATGCAGATGGTGTTCCAGAATCCATACACTTCAATGAATCCGCGTATGAAGATTTTCGATATCATCGCAGAGCCGATTCGTTTCCATAAGTTGACTAACAGTGAAGCAGAAACCAGACAGATCGTTAACGATCTACTTGATCACGTTGGTCTAGGTCAGATGGCTGGGGTGAAATACCCACATGAATTTTCAGGCGGTCAGCGTCAGCGTATTTCGATTGCCCGTGCACTTGCGACGCGCCCGCGTTTGCTAATTTGTGATGAACCGACATCGGCACTCGATGTGTCGGTACAGGCACAGATACTTAACCTACTTAAAGATTTACAAGACGAGTTGAACCTTACCATGCTGTTTATCAGTCACGACTTGCCAGTCATTCGCCAGATGTGCGATCGAGTGGGTGTGATGCAAATGGGGACATTATTGGAAGTTGCCCCAACTGAGCAGCTGTTTAGAACACCTCAGCACGAATACAGTAAACAACTGATTTCTTTAATGCCTGAATTTACAGGCTTAAGAGAAGAAGTAAAAACGGCGTAAGTCGTAAGTCTTTCCCGTCTACATCGGTTGACGGGACATAAACAGAAGCAAATACAACAACTAGGGATGAATCCCGCATAAGGAGTTATGCATGAAAACCATGAAAAGCAAACTAGCAGTGGCTTTGATGGCGGCAGGCTTAAGCTTTAGCGCAGCTGCAGCAGATATCACCGTCGCGTATGACGCAGATCCAGTATCACTTGACCCGCATGAGCAGCTATCTGGCGGCACACTGCAAATGTCTCACATGGTGTTTGATCCACTAGTTCGTTACACACAAAAGTTAGATTTTGAACCTCGTCTTGCAGAAAAATGGGAACGTGTTGATGAGACAACATTCCGTTTCACATTGCGTCAAGGCGTTAAGTTCCACTCTGGTAACGAGCTAACGGCAGATGACGTGGTTTGGACGTTTGAGCGTCTGAAAAATTCTCCAGACTTTAAAGCTATCTTTGAACCATATGAAAAGATGGTCAAAGTAGACGACTACACAGTTGAACTTGTTTCTAAGGGTGCTTACCCACTGGTTCTACAAACTGCGACTTACATCTTCCCAATGGACAGCAAGTTCTACTCAGGTACAACGGCTGACGGTAAAGATAAAGGCGAAGTTGTGAAGCACGGTAACTCATTCGCTTCGACCAACGTTTCTGGTACAGGTCCATTCATCGTTACTTCTCGTGAGCAAGGCGTTAAAGTTGAGTTTGAACGCTTCCCTGGTTACTGGGACAAAGAGTCTAAAGGTAATGTTGATAAGCTAACTCTTGTTCCAATCAAGGAAGATGCAACTCGCGTAGCGGCTCTTCTTTCTGGTGACGTAGATATGATCGCGCCCGTAGCACCAAATGACCACAAGCGTGTAGAAGATGCGAAAAACGTAAACCTAGTGACACTACCAGGTACACGTATTATCACCTTCCAAATGAACCAAAACAGCAACGAAGCACTTAAAGATGTTCGCGTTCGTCAGGCGATTGTTCATGCAATCAACAACGAAGGTATTGTTCAGAAAATCATGAAAGGTTTCGCGACTGTTGCTGGTCAACAAGGCCCTGAAGGCTACGCAGGTTACAGTGCAGATCTAGTGCCTCGTTATGACCTGAAGAAAGCGAAAGCTCTAATGAAGGAAGCTGGCTACGAAGATGGCTTTACGCTAACTATGATGGCGCCAAACAACCGTTACGTGAACGATGCGAAAATTGCTCAAGCAGCGGCAGCGATGCTATCTAAGATTGGCATTAAGGTTGATCTAAAAACTATGCCTAAAGCGCAGTACTGGCCAGAGTTTGATAAGTGTGCGGCAGACATGCTGATGATCGGTTGGCACTCAGATACAGAAGATTCAGCGAACTTCTCTGAGTTCCTAACAATGACTCGCAACGAAGAAACAGGTAAAGGTCAGTACAACTGTGGCCACTACTCAAACCCTGAAGTTGACAAGCTTGTTATGGATTCAAACGTAGAAACGGATCCAGCTAAGCGTGCACAAATGCTTCAGAAAGTAGAAGCGACTCTGTACAACGAAGCTGCGTTTGTTCCTCTACACTGGCAGAACCTAGCATGGGGTGCGAAATCTAATGTAGATATCGCTCCAATCGTGAATGCGATGGACTTCCCTTACTTCGGTGACCTAGTAGTTAAATAAGTTGAAGTAAGTAGGGCATCTGCGTCATGCAGATGCCCGCTAATTTTTGGTGCTTAACTTTGTTTCAGTCGGGTTAAGTGCCATTTTTAAGACTGAAGATTGCGACCAGCAGCCCTCTTTGCCCAGCCGGTGAAAGGGATTCGGGTTCGCAGACTGAAATCTATGGAAAGTTAAGGGGCAAGGAATGTTTTCGTTTCTGGTCAAGCGCCTGTTTCAGGCACTGATAGTGATGTTTGTGATCAGTCTAGTGGCGTTTGCCATTCAGGATAACCTCGGCGACCCATTGCGTGAGCTTGTTGGTCAATCAGTTTCGGAAGCTGAGCGTCAAGCTCTGCGTGACGAGCTGGGTCTGAATGATCCCTTCATTACAAAATACACTCGCTTTGTAACCTCAGCGCTACAAGGTGATTTAGGTACGTCTTATTTCTTCAAACGCCCTGCGGTTGAAGTCATTCTAGATAAGTTGGTTGCGACACTTGAGCTGGTATTTGGCGCAACGGTGATTATCGTTGTTTGTTCGATTCCATTGGGCGTTTACTCTGCCATCCACCCAAAAAGCATATTTACCAAAGTGGTGATGGCTTTCAGTAGCATTGGTATATCGATTCCGGTGTTCTTGACCGCAATTATGCTGATGTACGTCTTCTCGATAGAGCTAAACTGGTTACCATCTTATGGTCGCGGGGAGACGGCAAATATTCTAGGCTGGGAATCTGGATATTTTACTCTCGACGGCTTAGCGCACCTGATCTTGCCATGTATCGCGCTCGCATCAATCATGCTACCTCTGTTTATTCGTCTTGTACGTTCTGAAATGCTTGAAGTACTAAGCTCGGAATACATCAAGTTTGGCAAAGCGAAAGGTCTGGCTCTGAATAAAATCTATTACCAGCACGCATTGAAGAACACCATGCTACCTGTGCTTACCGTAGGTGGTGTACAGATTGGTACTATGGTTGCGTATACCATCCTGACTGAAACGGTTTTCCAATGGCCTGGTACAGGTTTCCTTTTCCTAGAGGCAATCAACCGTGTTGATACACCACTTATCACTGCGTACGTCATTTTTGTTGGTCTGATTTTCGTTGTAACCAACACTATTGTTGATTTGCTGTACGGCATCATCAACCCGACGGTAAACCTGACAGGTAAAGGAGCATAATCATGAGTCAAACAACAGCTGCTCCTTCTCATTGGGAGCGTTTCATACAATCGGATTTCTTGTACTATTTCAAACGCGATAAAGTTGCGATGGCGAGCTTTACTGTGTTTATGATGTTTTTAGTCATGGCGTTAGCCGCACCTATATTGGCACCGACAGACCCTTACGATCTTGCCTCCATCGATATCATGGATTCTGAACTGCCACCATCTTGGATGGACGGTGGTGACGAGCGCTTTGTTCTTGGTACTGATGAGCAGGGGCGTGACATCCTTTCTACGATCCTATACGGCTCTCGTCTATCGCTGACTATCGGCTTTCTAGCAGTAGGCTTGCAGTTAGTTCTTGGTATCATAATTGGTCTATCAGCAGGTTACTTCGGTGGACGTATTGATAGCTTCCTGATGCGTTTCGCTGATGTGCAGCTATCTTTCTCAACCATGATGGTTGCTATCATCGTTTCTGCCATTTTTAAGGCGAGCTTCGGTAGTGACTTTTATAGCCAATATGCTGTGGTGATGCTGGTGGTTATCATCGGTGTGGCTGAGTGGCCTCAGTATGCGCGTACGATTCGTGCGTCCGTGCTTGCCGAGAAGAAGAAAGAGTACGTAGAAGCGGCACGTGTAATGGGCTTTAAGGCGCCACGTATCATGTTCCGCCATATTCTGCCGAACTGTCTATCTCCAATCTTGGTTATCTCTACCGTTCAGGTGGCAAACGCTATCATGTCTGAAGCGGCACTTTCGTTCCTAGGCTTAGGATTGCCGGTAGATCAACCGTCGCTTGGGGCGTTGATCAGTATTGGATTTAACTACATTTTCTCTGGTGCTTGGTGGATTACAGCATTTCCTGGTGTTGTGCTGGTCACATTGGTTCTAGTTATCAATCTGCTTGGTGACTGGCTACGTGATGTATTTAACCCAAAAATCTACAAAGGGTGATCCAAGCCTAAGATTTGGCGATAAAAAACTCACTAAACTAAGAGCCGTAATCTATTACGGCTCTTTTTTTGCATTCTCATTTTCTGGGCAGTAAAACCTCTACTGCGTCACTATAGTTATCATCCTAGGTGAGTACACTTAGATTAGTTTAGATAGTATGGGTATAGATATGGCCTCAAAGCCGAAGCAATCATTTTTCAAGTATTGGTCTTTTCTAGCAATCTTGGCGTTGCCTACCGTGTCATTACCAACCTTGGCAGAAGAATTCCTTTGCGATGCAACTCAGGCATCGGCGAATGAGTTACCGCTTTTGGATCAGACTTGTCCAATAGGGAAAGGTTTGTGGGGCAAATCCAAGCCAGTAGGCCAAGAATCGACGTTTTGGATTCAGTGCGGTGTTTTTAGTCAGCCATTTTCGGTTGCCCAGGCTAAGAAAATCTATCCTCATATTACGACGGATGTATGGAATAAGCCGGAGGCAAAAGCCTACCGCTGTCTCATTGGTCCATATAAGGATTTCATCACGGCTAGACAAGATTTAGATAAAGTTCAGAAGCAATCTGGCTATCAGCAATCATTCATTCGTGAAATTGTAAAAGGGGCTTCCGCTAAGAAGCCCAGTGCTAAGCCAAAAACTCAGCCGCCTAAACCTAAACCGGTTGTCAGTGAGTTGAATCAGGGTAAAGGTCAAGCGACGACAGTGATTCCCGCGCCAGCCAAAGCTCAGCCAGCGGTGGTTCCTCAGCCTAAAGCGAAGAATGAACCAGCAGAAGATAAATCCATTACTGTTCGTCGTTCAGCATCGATAGCGGGAGTGGAGTATGTCGTTCCATATTGGATGTTTAAAGACGAACAGTTTTATATGGAACATGAGATCCCTTGGAATCGCTTAGACTATGAAGGCGCGTACAAAACTTGTTACCGTATGAAAATGCGTATGGCGACAGCGTCAGAGTGGCAGGCTCTCCTTGACTCGAATGTGATGACAAAAGATGAATGGCCAGTCCATTTGCCTTATTGGGGCGCTGAAAAAACAGGCCTATTTAGCAGTGGTAAGGTCAACCAATTGAAAGGAACGTCGCTGCTCAACGTGGTTTGTGTGAAGTAGAGGAAAAATCAGTAGTGTGGGCTACTGATTTTTTGTTTGCGACTCTTGCACCAGTTCGAGGTATTTCTTTTCAACAAAGTCCTTCTCTTTTGTCATATGATGCAATTGCTGTTGAGATGCCTCTAGTTTTGCGGTGAGAGAATCGACATCGCCTTTTTCGGCTAACTTCTGTTTGTAAGCTTCGATGGTCGCTAGCATCTGCTGTTTCTCTTTTTGCAGCTCTTTCGCTAAGTTATCGGTACCACCCGCTTCGGTAATCTGAATATATTCCTGCTCTAGTTGTTCGAACTGTTTCTCAAGCTGTTTCTTTTCTTGCTGAAGCTCATCCACTGTATCTGTTTGTTTGAGTAGCTTGTTTCTTGCCTGACGTAGTCCTTTGACGCTTTTATCTAAGTCGCCTTTGAGCTTTTTAATTAACTTGTGCGACTTGCTGAGTTTTAGATTTAGTTCATCAATGGAAGCTTGTTCCTGATCGCTGAGCTCATTCTTAGCCATCTTAATTTGAGTAACTTGAGCCTCTAGAGCCTGCTGAATGAGGATCAGATCATTCAACGTATCACTGTTATCTGCGGTGTAGTTCAAGGCGTTATCGACGGAAGTTTGGCAAAGTTCATAAGTGTCTTTATCGAGATTATTTCCTCCCGTCACCTGAGCCGCGAAATGACGAAATTCTCGTAAGATCAGCAGCAGGATGATAAACCAGCCCAAAAGCACCAGTAGCCCGAGGTCAATCGCAAGGGCTGTTAGATTTTCTGAGGTCATCAGTTGTGCTAAATCCATGAATTAATATCGTAAGCTGAGAGGTTTGTCGTCTGTAAGTTTAGTTGGTCTAAAAAAATATGCCTATAATTTAGACAGTTCTGTTCTTTTGGGGTACGTCAGCTCGTGAAAATCTTGATAGTAGATGACAGTAAAGCGACATTGGAGATTGTCAGGCGAGGCTTAGAAAGCTTTGGTTACTGCCGTCTATCGATCAAAAAAACCTGCGATGCTCGCGAAGCAATAAAGATTGCTCAGGAGTGGCATCCTGAGATTGTGCTAACCGATTGGTATATGCCTGAAATGTCGGGTCTTACCTTGATTAACGAACTGATGAAGCTGGGTGACGAGATAAAAGTCGGGATGATCACGACGGTCGATGACCAGTTGCAAATCCGACAAGCCAAAGATGCAGGGGCAAGTTTTGTTCTTACAAAGCCATTTGAAGATGCCGATCTGCATAAACTCTTACTGCCTTTGGTTCAAGGTGTGGAGGAAAGTAAGAAAACCTTGGACTCTATTGGTGAAGTCCACAAAGAGTTGGCATTACCAAAACTCTCTCAACTCGAAAAGCTGTTGCAACGCGAGTTGGGTGAAAAGTTGGTATTGTGTCAGTTGCCTCCAGAGCCATTCGATGAAAGTAAAATTCCCTGTTTGTTAGCCGTGTATGAGGATAGTGCCACACAGCGTCCAAGAGCGGTTGCCATGCTAGATTTGCCAGCAATATGTATCTTGTCACAAGCGGCGAATGGAGTTTCGACTCAGGATATTTCTCAGGCTCTGCAGAGTAAACTGGTTGGTAAAGCGATGCTGGATGGGTGTCAAAAAGTGCTCTCGCTTTCCGCTCTCGCCTTTCTTGATAGCCAAACGCGTAAGAGCTTACGCCTCAAGAACGTCAGTTACATACCTGAAGTATTTGATAAGCTAAAAACACTGTATGGCAAAGAAGCAGGTAAACGAATCGATTTTGCTTGCCAGTTTGGCGATATGGCGTTGGGGAAAGTGACTTTAGTTGGTTTCTAAATGATATAGGGTAATAAAAAAGGATGCCGAGGCATCCTTTTCAAGACTTATGCGATTAACGCATTGTTACAAACTCTTCAGAGCCCGTTGGGTGAATAGCCACAACAGAGTCAAAATCTGCTTTAGTTGCGCCCATCTTCATCGCTACGCCAAATCCTTGGATCATTTCATCTACCGCGAAACCGATACCATGTAGGCCAACGACAGTCTCTTCTTCACCAGCACATACCAGCTTCATTTTACATGGTTGACGATGCTTAGTGACGGCTGTGTACATCGCTGTAAAGCCAGAAGTATAGACCTTGATGTTCTCTTTACCGTACTTCTCTTCTGCTTCCTGAGTCGTTAGGCCGATAGTACCGATTGGTGGATGGCTGAATACAACCGTAGGTACGAGTTCATAGTCCATCTTAGCGTTTGGTTTATTATTAAACAGGCGCTCAGAAAGCTGACGACCCGCTTTAACCGCAACAGGAGTGAGTTCGATACCACCTTCCATAATGTCGCCAACACAGTAGATGCCAGGAACGTTAGTTGCTTGGAATTCGTCTACTTTGATGTAACCGTGATCATTGATTTGTACGCCAGTCGATGCAAGATTGATCGCATCGGTGGCAGGATGACGGCCGATAGCCCAGATTAATTGGTCAACGTTTTGTGTATTGCCATTTTCTAGGTGCAGAGTCAGGCTGCCATCCGCTTCTTTTACCACTTCTTTCGGTACTGAGTGAGTATGCAGAGTTGGACCTTCTGCTGCCATCACTTCAACCAAAGTATCAATGATCATTGGGTCGAAGCTACGTAGCGGAGATTCTTTGCGGCAGAATAGGTGCGTTTCTGTCCCTAAAGCGTTCAGTACCCCTGCGATTTCAACCGCAATGTAGCCAGCGCCAATAACAGCAACACGTTTTGGTTGCTCGTTTAGTTCGAAGAAACCGTTAGAGTCGATGCCGTATTCTGCACCAGGGATGTTCGGAATCGTTGGGCGTCCACCCACGGCAATCAGGATATGGTCAGCGGTGTAGTGTTCACCGTTCACTTCAACGGTTTTTTCGTCGACAAATTTAGCAAAGCCTTTGATGACATTAACTTTATTGTTGCCAAGAACGCGATCGTAAGATTCGTGAATACGACCGATGTATGCCTGACGACTTTCAACCAACTTGCTCCAGTCAAAGCTTTTTACATCAACATCAAAACCATAGTCTTCCGCGTATAAATGCATTGCTTCAGCAATTTGGGCTCCGTGCCACATCACTTTCTTAGGAACACAGCCAACATTAACACACGTGCCACCTAGGTCTTGAGCTTCAATTAGGGCTACTTTAGCGCCGTACATTGCCGCACGGTTTGCTGATGCAATGCCGCCTGAGCCGCCGCCGATACAGATGTAATCAAAATGAGTCGCCATGACTTTCTCCATGTTCTGAGGTGCAGGGACTCGGCTCATTCTGGCGAGTCAGGTCGCAAGCATCCTGCAAATAATAATTTTGTTATTGTAGATATGGAGGATAGATCGGTTGAACTCAATCTATCCTGCTTAATTTTTCTGCGTTGTTTCGCTTTTATCTTGGTGCGGTTACGCCGCCAGTCGATTTATTCAGGAACAATCCATTCCACTTTATAGTGACCCGTCGCTGGCGCAATTGCTTGCTTAAGAAACGGCAGAATTTCCTGCATTTGGCTTTCCAGTTTCCAAGGCGGGTTAATGACAATCATGCCAGAGGCAGTCATACCGCGTTCATTGGTATCTGGCGCAACACCGAGTTCGATTTGAAGAATCTTACGAATGCCAAGACCTTGTAGACCTTCAATCATATCTTCGATATCGCAACGGTTAACCACAGGATACCAAATGGCATAGATACCCGTCGCCCAACGTTTATAGCTTTGGAAAATTGCCTGCACTACATCACGGTACTCTTTAGCCAGCTCGTAGGGAGGGTCAATTAGCACCAAACCACGTCGCTCTTGCGGTGGCAAACTGGCTTTTAGTCGTTTGAAGCCATCTTCTTTGTAGATGCTCACTTGACGATCACGATGGAATTCTTGCTCGAGCAATGGGTGATCGGCTGGGTGCAGCTCAGTCAGTACCATACGATCCTGCTGACGTAAATGCGCACGAGCAACACGAGGTGAACCAGGGTAGTAACGTAGCGTGTCACCGTTGTTCAGCACTTTAATCGAATCTAAATAGCTGTGAATGTCGTCTGGGATATCATTTTGTTGCCAAACGCGTGCAATGCCTTGCTTGTACTCACCCGTTTTCTCTGACCACTCGTGGGTCAGATCGTAGCGACCTACACCTGAATGGGTGTCATGATAGACAAACGGCTTCTCTTTTTGCTTCAAAGAGTCGAGGATAAGACTTTGAACAATATGCTTAATTACGTCGGCATGGTTGCCTGCGTGAAAGCTATGGCGGTAACTTAACAAAATATTTCTCTCAGAATAGGTGCAAAGAGCATGATGAATGATGGTAGTTAGTATACGTTACTATTGAAAATTGCTGAACCTACCTATATTTACTATTTAAGACCAATAAGAATTAACACAGACCAACATGCTCTAGATAGCCAATTTTATCTAGGTTTGCGTTATCCAAAAAAAGGAATGATTTATGTCGAACCCACTTCTTAACTTTACCGATTTGCCTCCATTTTCTCAGATTAAACCGGAACATGTTAAGCCAGCGGTAGAAAAGGCGATTGCTGATTGCCGCGCTAAAATTGAACAGGTTTTGGCGGGTAATACGGAACCAACATGGGACAACCTTGTTGCGCCGATTGAAGAAGTGGATGATCACTTAAGTCGTATTTGGTCTCCTGTCAGCCATATGAACTCAGTCATGAACAGTGATGAGCTTCGTGACGCGTACGAGAGCTGTCTGCCGCTTTTATCTGAATATGGCACTTGGGTTGGTCAGCACAAAGGTCTGTTTGAAGCGTATAAAGCAATGAAAGCGAGTGAAGACTTTGCTTCGTTAACTCAAGCGCAGAAGAAAACGATCACCGACTCGTTACGCGATTTTGAGTTGTCTGGGATTGGTTTACCAGCCGATGAACAGCATCGCTATGGCGAAATCAGTAAGCGCATGTCTGAGTTAGGGTCGAAGTTCTCCAACAATGTGCTTGATGCCACTATGGGCTGGACTAAGCACATTGAAGATGAAGAACAGTTGGCAGGTATGCCTGAGTCGGCACTGGCGGCAGCCAAAGCCGCTGCTGAAGCGAAAGAGCTGGATGGCTATTTACTGACGTTGGACATTCCGTCTTATCTTCCGGTAATGACCTACTGCGACAATCAAGAGCTGCGCAAAGAGCTATATGAAGCCTATGTAACCCGAGCATCAGACCGTGGACCGAAAGCGGGTGAATGGGACAACACTGAAATCATCAATGAGCAATTGAAGCTGCGCTTTGAAATTGCACGTATGTTGGGTTTCAACACCTACAGTGAAAAGTCGTTAGCAACCAAGATGGCACAGAGTCCGTCGCAGGTCCTTGGCTTCCTCAACGATTTGGCAAGTAAAGCAAAACCTCAGGGTGAGCGAGAGGTTGAAGAGTTACGCCAGTTTGCGAAAAGTGAATTTGGTGTAGATGAGCTGAATTTATGGGATATCGCTTACTACAGTGAGAAACAGAAACAGCATTTGTTCCAGATTTCTGATGAGGAACTGCGTCCTTACTTCCCTGAAGCAAAAGCGGTGAGTGGCTTGTTTGAAGTGCTAAATCGAGTCTTTGGCATGACAGTTAAAGAGCGTGAAGGTGTGGACACCTGGCATGAGTCAGTGCGCTTCTTTGATATTTTTGACGCTGATGATCAGCTTCGTGGTAGTTTCTACCTCGATCTGTATGCTCGTGAGCATAAGCGTGGCGGCGCTTGGATGGATGAGTGTCGTGTTCGTCGCATCAATGAGCAGGGTGAGCTGCAAACACCGGTTGCTTACCTGACCTGTAACTTTAACCGTCCAGTTGGTGATAAACCTGCACTATTTACTCATGATGAAGTCGTCACCTTGTTCCATGAATTTGGCCACGGCATCCATCATATGTTGACTCAGGTTGAGACTGGTGCAGTCTCTGGCATCAATGGTGTTCCTTGGGATGCTGTGGAACTGCCAAGTCAGTTCTTAGAAAATTGGTGCTGGGAAGAAGAGGCACTCGCCTTTATCTCTGGCCATTTTGAAACGGGTGAACCCTTGCCAAAAGAGATGCTAGAGAAGATGCTAGCAGCGAAAAACTTCCAGTCTGCGATGTTTATTCTTCGTCAGCTAGAATTTGGTTTGTTTGATTTCACTCTGCATACTCAATTTGACCCAGATATCGGTCCACGAGTGCTTGAAACATTGGCAGACGTAAAATCTAAAGTTGCCGTTCTACCGAGCTTAGAATGGAACCGATTCTCGCACAGCTTCAGTCATATCTTTGCTGGTGGCTATAGTGCGGGTTACTACAGCTACCTGTGGGCAGAAGTACTTTCAGCGGATGCGTTTTCTCGTTTTGAAGAAGAGGGAATCTTCAACACTGAAACGGGTAAGAGCTTCCTGAACAATATTCTAGAGATGGGTGGCAGTGAAGAGCCAATGGAACTGTTTAAGCGTTTCCGAGGCCGTGAGCCGCAGATTGACGCATTACTTCGTCATGCGGGTATTTCTGCTTAATCGATCTCAAAAATAACAACTGTATCAATAATGAAGAGCATCGCTGCTACAGCGATGCTCTTTTTTGTTACTATGTCGGCACTCGTCACATGGAGGTAGTATGTTCAGATTTTCAAATACACTGTTATTCAGTGCTGTTTTAATCACGATGTTGAGCGGCTGTGCAGAGCTCAAAGAAGCGGGTACGGCAATTGGTCATGCGACCCGTGATACGACAACTGCGATTGGTCACGCCACACGTGATACCACTAAAGCAATAGGACACGCTTCTCGAGATGCGGTTAACTCAGTAAAAGACGATTTGAGTACGGAAAATTAGTCTAGCTTGCGGCGCAGAAGTTTGTCCGCTGAAATGGCCCCCGGCCCCCAAACTACAACGATGAGTATCATCAATCCCCATAACTGGTGGTCATAGAAGCCTTTTTCCCACAAAACAGGGTAAGACACGACGGCGATAATATTGAATACAAACAATACCGCCGCCATTGGTCGGGCTAACAGCCCGAGGGCTAGAAAGATAGGCAAAATAAGCTCGGCCGCAGTACCTAGATAGGCGGCCAGTGTCCACGGTAGAACTGGCACCTGATATTCATATTCAAATAAAAATAGTGTGCTTTCCCAAGAGGCTATTTTCGTTAGCCCTGAATTAAAAAATACCCAAGCAACCCATAGGCGGCAGAACAAAAGCAACAGGGGTACAAACGCCATTTGCAGCTTATCCACTCCTTGGTCATATCTCTCAAGTAAGTCTTTTATTGAGCTAGACATAATGTTTTCCTTTTATACTGCGAGTGAGAAACCAGCAATGAGGTCATGCTGAACTAAGGTATTGATACAGGTGAGTTGTTCTGGAGGAATCTCCCCCAAGACACAACCAGACTCTAGATGAGTGAGTAATTGATAGGCTTCCATTTCGAGCGCTAAAGTCCACACTCCAGCATCTGAAGTGCAAACAATCACCCCCTGCTGAGGAGTTTCGAGAGTTAAGTTACTGAAGTCCTCTTTTTCAATGGCTTGCTGTAGCGAAAAGAGCGAGTAACTAGACTGAAAGGCTATTACACCGGGTTTAAGATGAAGGCGAAGGTGTTGATGTTGCTCAGCAGACAGTTGACTCAATTGCTCGAGAGGCAGCAAGTCTTGGGGATTCTTAACTTGGTTATGCCGCTGCTGAGCGAGGTCAATCTGCCACTCGTATCGGGCGACATCGAGGCTGTAGGGCGCCGCGCTTAATACTGATGGAAATTGCACTAGTGTCTGTTCAAACTGTTCACCATAGTGGCTGACATCGCCGCACTCTAGTGGATGATCAAGTACATGCTGTCTGGCAAGCTGAGCAAAGCACTCTGCGCCTAATAATGCATAAAGCATAGGGTAAGTCGCTTCTAGAACTTCACTCAGACTAATGATGAAGTTATTACGATAAATCTGCATTCGTTCATCGGCAGTGAAAGTATCGCTGCTGATGTTGCAGTCCTCTCCCCGAGCTTGGTAATGCAGTGCTTGTGCGAAAGTGCTTTGTAACTGGGCAAGAGAAAGCTCATTTGGGTTCATTGTCATGAGACCTTCCTTTGAGTGCGTTGCCAATTCTCTAAATATTGGCTTGCTTTCACGGCTTCTTGGAGAAGCACTTGTGGCTCTGGTATATCCAAATCCCATTCAATCAAAGTATGGCGCTCGCCATACTGTTCCAGCCAGTATTGGTAAAGTTGCCAAACCTCTTCACTCACAGGTTTGCTATGAGTGTCGATCCAAATTTCCCCTTTATCGAGTTGTTTGATGGTGAAACCAGCAAGATGAATTTCATCGACCGCATGAGCGGGAATAGACTGTAAGTAGTGCAGACTATCGAAACCGTGGTTAAACGCGGATACATGAATATTGTTGAGATCGAGTAACAGGCGACATTGAGTTCGGTTTTGTACTTCGCTCAAGAACTCCCATTCGCTAATGGTCGAGTGATTGAACTTAACGTAGCTGGATGGATTCTCTATCAGAATTGGACGTTGTAATGCCTCCTGCACTTCAAGGACATTTCGACAAAAAATAGCCAGTGCTTCTTCGGTGTATGGCAGTGGCAGCAAATCATTAAAGTAGTGCCCACCATTTTCACTCCAGCTAAGATGATCAGAAATTAAAAACGGGTTTACTTCTTTAACTAGCTGTTGCAGCTGTTTTAGATGCTGGCGGCTGACGCGTGCAACGCTTCCGAGTGACAAACCAATGCCATGACAGCTAACTTGGTACGTATCGGTTAACTTGAGCAAGCTTTGCCTAGCGGCAGAGTAGGGTTGGAAGTAGTTTTCGCTATGAATTTCTAACCAAGAAATGGGTGGAGTTTCGCTGGTGAAGTAATCAAGGTGTGGAGAACGCAGTCCAACCCCAACTTTATTGTGAAAATGATCTAAGTTCACGCCATATTCCTTGAAGTTGAAGGGAAAAAAGGTGGCTAGTTGAGCAATAGCCACCCAGTTTTGGGGATTAAGAAGACTGCGTGCTACCGCCTGCTAGCTTGCCACATAGTCCCTTTGGTACGACTACGAATGCGTCTGCTTGGTTATCTTCTTTTGCTGTACCAGCACATGAACTGTTTTTAGTTGCGCAGTCATTTTTGCCCGCTTTTGCAACGCCATAGCATTTCTCTTTCTCTGCTGCGATAGCAGGAGCCGCCGTTAGCATTGTGCCACCTAGAGCGATTAAACCAGTAACAGCAGCAGTAACAGCAAGATTAGACTTTTTCATAGTATTTTCCTCAGACTTAGTTCCTTTACTTATGTTGGCAAGCTAATCACGAAGTATTTCATCAACTTGCTTAGTTAAAAGGATAGAAAATAGAGTTAAAAACTTTCACTGTGATAATAAAAAATCGTACATTTATTTTCCTTGTGAATTTAACTTGATGATTTTATTAGATTTGTATTGAGATATTTTTAAGGCGAAATGGGTCGCATTTCGGCGTGAATCCGTCAAGGTTTACTCAATAGGCTTGGGTCTACTGCTGCTAGCATCTTGAAGTCACTCGGGTATAATGGCTTTTCATGTATAGATAACCAGTAGCTGAGCCCCCATGGATCCTTCATTACTTCTCGATGGCCTGAACGATAAACAGCGTGAAGCTGTTGCCGCCCCCCTAGAAAATTTACTTGTCCTAGCCGGTGCGGGCAGTGGTAAAACACGTGTGTTAGTTCACCGTATTGCATGGCTGATGTCGGTTGAGCAAGCTTCACCTTTTTCAATTATGTCGGTTACTTTTACCAATAAAGCGGCGGCAGAGATGCGTGGGCGTATCGAAGAACTGATGATGGGCAGCGCATCTGGAATGTGGAATGGAACCTTCCACGGAATTTGTCACCGTATTCTACGTGCTCACTATTTGGATGCTCAGCTACCTGAAGATTTTCAGATTATTGATAGTGATGATCAGCAACGCTTATTGCGTCGCTTAATCAAGGCACAGAATCTCGATGAGAAGCAGTGGCCAGCTCGCCAAGTAGGCTGGTGGATCAATGGCAAAAAAGATGAGGGTCTACGTCCTAATCACATTGATGCGTACCATGACCCTGTGACAAAAACGTATCTGCAACTCTATACCGCTTATCAGGAGGCTTGTGATAGAGCAGGATTGGTCGATTTTGCCGAAATATTGCTGCGAGCGCATGAGTTACTGCGGGACAAAAAGCATATCCGTGAACACTATCAGGCTCGTTTCAAGCATATTCTGGTCGACGAATTTCAGGATACCAACAACATTCAGTATGCGTGGTTACGCATGATGGCAGGGCCTGAAGCTCATGTAATGATTGTTGGTGATGATGACCAGTCCATTTATGGCTGGCGTGGCGCTAAAATCGAAAATATTGAAAAGTTTACTCGTGAGTTCCCTAGCGTTAATACCATTCGCCTTGAGCAGAATTACCGTTCGACGAAAACGATTCTCGAAGCGTCAAATACTCTGATCGCCAATAATACCGAGCGTATGGGCAAAGAGTTGTGGACGGATGGGGTTGAAGGTGAGCCTATTTCTGTTTACTCCGCTTACAACGAGCTGGATGAAGCCCGTTTTGTCGTCAACAAAATTAAAGAGTGGCAAGAGAAAGGCGGTGCACTCAACGATGCCGCTATGCTGTACCGCAATAACGCCCAATCGCGTGTGTTAGAAGAAGCGTTAATTCAGGCGGGTCTCCCGTATCGTATTTACGGAGGTATGCGATTCTTCGAGCGTCAAGAGATCAAAGATGCACTTAGCTACCTGCGTTTAATGAGTAATCGAAATGATGACTCAGCCTTCGAGCGAGTGGTCAATACACCGACGCGTGGCCTTGGAGATAAAACACTCGAGACGATTCGCTTTGCTGCTCGCGACCGTGGTTGCACCATGTGGGAAGCGAGTATCGCTTTGCTAGACGAAAAAGTACTGGCAGGAAGAGCAGCAGGGGCATTAAGTCGCTTTGTCGAGCTGATTCTTGCGCTTGAAGATGACACATGTGAGATGTCGCTCCATGAGCAAACCGACCACGTCATCAAATACTCTGGTTTGTTCGCAATGTACGAACAGGAGAAAGGCGAGAAGTCCAAGGCTCGTATTGAGAACTTGGAAGAACTTGTCACGGCAACCCGCCAATTTGAAAAGCCAGAAGAAGCGGAAGAAATGACGCTATTGACGGCCTTTTTGACGCACGCCGCTCTAGAGGCTGGTGAAGGTCAAGCTGATGAATTTGATGATGCCGTGCAGTTAATGACGCTGCACAGTGCGAAAGGTCTGGAGTTTCCGCTTGTCTTCATGGTCGGTGTCGAAGAGGGCATGTTCCCAAGCCAAATGTCGGTAGAAGAAGCGGGTCGCTTAGAAGAAGAACGACGTCTTTGCTATGTGGGTATGACCCGTGCAATGGAGAAGCTTTACATCACTTATGCAGAGATGCGCCGCTTATATGGTCAGGACAAGTACCATAAACCATCGCGCTTTATTCGCGAACTACCGGAAACCTGTCTTGATGAAGTGCGTATGAAAGCGCAAGTGAGCCGCCCAGCAAGCTCGGGACGCTTTAGTCAAACCGTGGTCAAAGAGAACTTTAATGAAACAGGCTTTAGCCTAGGTTCTCGAGTGCTCCACCCTAAATTTGGTGAAGGAACGATCATCAACTTTGAAGGCAGTGGTCCGCAGAGTCGAGTTCAGGTCGCCTTTAATGGTGAAGGGATCAAGTGGTTAGTCACTGCTTACGCTAAGTTAGAAAAGCTGTAAAGGTGTCGTTAACTTCATTTATCTTTTGAAGAATAAAGAAAAACCCCGAGGGCTTGCGCCCATCGGGGTTATAGTCTTACTCGCAGCAATCCGGCTACTATAGGTGCTCCATGCATCTAATCCTTGATAGTATGCTGACATCCTTCAGCTTAGTCCATTCATCGCCATCCTAGCGGTGTCCTTGACCCTATCCTGGTCTGCTAACAATCCTCGTTAGCTCACTTCGCTTGTTCCCTGAGCGGTGTCCTTTTCATCATCCTGATGATCAGTCCTTGCCTCGTCCAGAGGTGTCCATTTCCCATCCTTAGTAGCAACCATCCTAGTTACTATTGCGTCCGTTCAATGTCCAATTTGCTTTCCATGCCGACTATTCATCCTGAATAACCGTATCTTCTTCCTGAAGATTACCTAATCCGTGGTAATTTCCTGTTCCGTGTCAGCATCCTTCCGACAAGGTTCATATTACCGATTCGTAGATGTTCAGCAATACTACGCAAACGTTTTTCTACATAAAAATTCGCATGAAATTTGTACGTATCTTTATTTATCAATGGCTTGGGCTGTTTGTGGTGTATTTTTCTTAATGAAAAAGTTATTTTTACTCACTCGAATGTGAGAGATCTCGCACAAGGTGGCGGGCATTTCGGTACTATTTCCCATATGAGTCTGATGGCAAGGTGTGAGGTTGCTCAAACAATTGTGAGGATGACTCAAAGCTGCGCCAGTAAATTTGATGCTGATTGCCACAAAATACTTAAACCAATCACGCTAAAAATCACACCACATAAGCCATCAATGTAGACAGCAAATGCTTTAACTTTGCGTTGCATACGCTGTGTGGATAGCGCCCAAGCAAGAAAAGAAAACCAAAATAACGACAAACTCCAGAGAATCACTAGGGCAATACCTTTGCCACCTAAAGACATGCCCGCAGGAACTAGGCTCGACATTAAACTGACAAAAAACACCAGCGCCTTGGGATTAAGTATGTTGGTTGCAAAGCCACGAGAGAAAGCTTCGCGCTTGTTGGTGAGCAACAAAGAGGAAGGCTCGTCCTTCTCGCCCTCGGAATTGTTTCTACGAAACGCAACGATTGTCGCTTTTAGAGCACCGTAACCGAGGTAGGTTAAATAGCTACCACCAGCCAGTTGCAGCAGAGCGAACAGAGTCGGCTGCTGGTGAACCAAATAGCTGACACCTGTTAGGCTGAGAATAGAGTGCAGCAAGATGCCAAAAGAGAGGCCGAGAGCGATGTAAAAGCCAGTCTGTCGGCCATAGCGAGTGGCATTTTGGACCACTAACGCAAAGTCGGGCCCTGGGCTCATCAGCGCAATGAAGTGTACGATGGCAAGAGTAGAAAGGATGGTGAGTTCATTCATGACGGTAAATTGATTCGTGAGTAATACATCCAGTGTGCCAACAAATTCTTAGCGAGGATTGTAAAAAACTGACACTAGTTAATCTGTGAAGGTGGAACACCAAAAGTTGCTTTGAAGGCTTTACTGAAATGAGCTTGATCGTAGAACCCGACCTGATGAGCCACTTCGGTTCCACTGATGCCAGACTTGAGGAGTTTCATTCCTTGCTCCATTCGTAAACGACTTAACCAGGCATAGGGTGTGAGTCCCACTTTGGCTTTAAAGTGGCGTTGAAACTGGGTCGGGCTGAGTTGGCACAACTGAGATAACTGTTCGAGTCGAACGGGTTGATCAAGATTATGCATTAAATACTCTTTGAGCGTAGCCATCGACTGATTGCCAAGTGGCACAGCGCGTTTTTGCTCGAGGCTGCCGTAGTGACTAAAGAGCCGTTCAAACCCTTCGTATGGCAAGCAATCTCTGGCGAGTTGGCTGACATCATCATTAGCTAATAATTGATGAAGCTGCGAGAGTGATTGAAATACTTGAGTGTCCGATACGACGAGTCGGTTGAAGTGAATCAAACTGTTTGGTTGTTTAAGCTGGGCAAGATTGCTCAACCATTGAGGTTCTAGCGAGAACACTCGAACTTGATAACCGGAATCAAGGGTGGATTGGCCATCATGCAGTTCATCGGGAGGCATGATGACTAGCTGGCCTTTGCCGACATGATGTTTTTCGCCTTGATAGTGAAATTTCTGTTCTCCACTGGTAATAAGACCAATATGAAAATCAAGATGATAGTGGCGCGAAAAAGCAAATGACTGATAATTTGCTTCTATCAGGCTTATCTCTTTATTTTGCGTCGTGTGGTAGTTGACCTTATCCATAGAACAAAAAAAGCTTGGTGATTATTTCACCAAGCTTATAGTTAGTCGTAGAGATTGTCTTGTAAAAAACGATCAGTTGGCTTTAAGAGCCCGTTTTGACTGTTGATTGCTTCTTAACCCATCGACGCTGAAGATCACCAAAGCTCCCCAAATAAAGGCGAACGTAATCGCTTTGTCGACAGTAAATGCTTCTCCATAAACCAATACCGCAAGCAAGAACATCAGGCTTGGTCCAATGTACTGGAAAAAGCCCAGTGTCGATAACTTTAGCCGAGTCGCGGCACCAGTAAAGCAGAGCAGGGGCAGTGTGGTAATAACGCCTGCGGAAATCAGCAATACATTAAGGTTTAGCGGATTTTCCATAATGTTGGATGTTGGCGTATCCGCAATCCACAACAGATAAATTGCAGCAGCAGGTAGTAGAACCAAGGTCTCAATAAATAGTCCTGTTTGTGCTTCTAGGCTGACTTTTTTACGCAATAGACCGTAAAAACCAAAGCTAAGAGCTAGCGCAATCGCAACGACTGGAATAGAACCAAAGACAAAGAGCTGTACTAGCACACCGCATGCAGCAAGAGCAACGGCGAACCACTGAAGCTTTCTAAGACGCTCACCCAGAAATAGCATTCCGAGTAACACGTTAATCAAAGGATTGATGTAGTACCCGAGACTCGCGTCGAGCATATGATCAGCATTGACAGCCCAGATGAAGATAAGCCAGTTGGCTCCAACAAGAAGTGCAGTCGTCACCAGATAGAGGAGCTTTTGCTTCGATTTGATGACATCTCGGACATTGCGCCAGCGGCGACCCAAATGGAGCAAGGCGGCAAGTAAGAAAAACGACCAAACGACGCGATGGCTGAGAATTTCTAGTGGAGATACATCCGCCAGAGCCTTGAAATAGATTGGGGCGATACCCCACATGGTGTAAGCACCAATGGCAAGAAAGACACCCTGTTTGGCTCTTTGCTGTTCTTCTGGAGTCATCGACATTACTCGTAATCAGGAAATTTACAAATTGAAACAAGCAGTATACGAATGACTATCAAAATCACCTAACAATTTGCGGTTTTATTCACCGTTAAACCCCACTACAATGTGCCCCTCGCGTTTGACACGCCTTTGCCCTGCAATTCTATTGAGATAATTCATGACCTCGACTCTTTTAGCCCAGCAATCTCCAGCCGAACTGCCGACGCCACAGAGCATCCTAGAAGATGTTTTTGGTTACCAGAGCTTTCGTGATGGTCAGCAAGAAGTGATCGATGCTGCGGTCGCAGGGCTAGACAGTTTAGTGATTATGCCTACTGGTGGCGGTAAATCTTTGTGTTACCAGATCCCCGCTCTAGTGCGCAGTGGAATAACCTTAGTTATCTCGCCGTTGATCTCCTTGATGAAAGATCAGGTTGACCAACTGAAAGCCAACGGGGTGGCGGCTGAGTGTATTAACTCAACGATGCCGCGTGAAGAGTTAATCTCCGTCTACAATCGCATGAACTCTGGCGCGATTAAGCTTATCTATGTGTCACCCGAGCGAGTATTGATGCGTGATTTTATCGAGCGTCTAGAAGGCTTACCTTTATCTATGATTGCGGTCGATGAGGCGCACTGTATTTCTCAGTGGGGACACGATTTTCGACCGGAATACGCGTCACTGGGTCAACTGAAACAGTACTTTCCGCACCTGCCTGTGATGGCGCTGACCGCGACAGCGGATGATGCGACACGTTCTGATATTACGCAGCGACTTCAACTCAACGACCCCCATGTTTACTTAGGTAGCTTTGACCGACCGAATATTCGTTACACCTTGGTAGAGAAGCACAAACCGATTTCTCAGGTGGTGCGTTTCCTTGAAGAGCAGCGCGGTAACTGTGGGATTATTTATTGTGGCAGCCGTAAAAAAGTCGAAATGGTAACGGAGAAGCTGTGCAATAACGGTCTTCGTGCAGCAAGCTACCACGCAGGTTTAGAGGCCGATGAACGCGCCTATGTCCAAGATGCATTTCAACGCGATGATATTCAAATTGTGGTGGCGACAGTGGCATTTGGTATGGGTATCAATAAGCCTAACGTCCGTTTTGTTGTTCACTTTGATATTCCGAGAAACATCGAGTCATATTATCAGGAAACGGGGCGAGCTGGCCGTGATGGCTTACCTGCTGAAGCGATGATGCTTTATGACCCAGCAGATATCAGTTGGTTGCGCCGTATGCTTGATGAAAAAGATGAAGGCCCGCAAAAGCAGGTTGAAGCTCATAAACTCAATGCCATGAGTGCATTCGCTGAAGCGCAAACCTGCCGTCGTCAGGTATTGCTCAACTATTTTGGTGAGTACCGTGACAAGCCATGTGGAAACTGCGATATCTGCCTTGATCCACCTAAACACTTTGATGCGACAGAGCAGGCTCAGAAAGCTTTGTCATGTGTCTACCGAGTCAACCAATCCTTTGGGATGGGGTATGTGGTTGAGGTATTACGCGGTATGCAGAATATTCGTATCCGTGAAAATGGCCATGATAAGTTGTCAACTTATGGTCTGGGACGAGAAAATAGCCATGACTACTGGGTCAGTGTCTTTCGTCAACTGATTCACAAAGGCTTGCTATTTCAAAATATCACCCGCAATTCGACGCTGCAGCTCACTGAAGAAGCTCGTCCGTTGCTACGCGGTGAAATGTCTTTGGAGTTGGCCGTTCCGCGTCTTGATACGGCCGCTCGCGCGGCGAAATCCGATAAATTATCGAGCAAAAATTACGATAAAAAGCTGTTTGCTAAATTACGGAGATTGCGTAAGTCCATTGCCGACGAAGATGGCTTGCCGCCATATGTTGTCTTTAGCGATGCCACCTTGATAGATATGGCGGAAATATTACCGACGTCGTATGGCGAAATGTTGGCTGTAAATGGAGTAGGGCAACGTAAATTAGAGAAATATGCAGATCCATTTTTAGATTTAATTCAGGAGCATTTGACCCACCATGGCTGAAAATCTTATCACTAATGAGCAACAAACGAAGTTTGGCCTGCATACTTATCTGGCAGATGAAGGTCGCATTATCATTCGTTCTCCTCGCTTTGATTTTGATAGTTTTCCCGATTTAGCTCAGCGAATGCTTCAGCTACTCTCGGCTACTGTGGTTGAAAAACAGTGGGATGCGGACATTCACTCTTGGTTGATTGATTTTGAAGGCTGTCAGTTGTTCCTCAAGTCTGAGCACTACAGTGAAAGTCTATGGCTAGAAGCGCTTTCTATCGAAGAGAGTAAAGAAGAGTTGGATTTCCTCGCTTCGCTATTTGAACGTGGTTTCTAAGAAAAAAGAACACGTCAACGATTGCTCGAAAACTCATGCTTGCGGCGATGATTGGTTAATGTATAATCGCCCGCCGCGATATTGTTCACGTTTTATATGGTCAATATCGAGAATTTTTTCATTACATTGTTGGTAAGGCGACTTTCGTTATTACGTAAGTGGTCGATTTGGGTTCCCTCACCCCCAAACCAAACTAAAAAGGTATCGCATGAGTAACTTTACCCCTGCGCAGCAGCGCAAAGCCCTTTTATTATTAGTCCTGTTCCACCTAATTATTATTGCTTCCAGCAATTACTTGGTTCAGCTACCTTTCACCGTCTTTGGTTTCCATACCACTTGGGGTGCATTCACTTTCCCATTTATCTTTTTGGCAACGGATCTCACTGTGCGTGTTTTTGGTGCTCAGCTTGCCCGAAAAATTATTTTTCTAGTGATGCTTCCAGCGTTAGCAGTCTCTTACGCTTTGTCAGTACTGTTCTTTGAAGGGCAGTTCCAAGGTCTTGCACATCTTGGCGAATTTAATCTGTTCGTCGCTCGTATCGCGATTGCTAGCTTTATGGCTTATCTACTCGGTCAGATATTAGATGTTCATGTGTTCAATCGTCTGCGTCAGATGAAACAGTGGTGGGTTGCTCCTACTTGTTCGACTTTGTTTGGTAATGCGCTCGATACCATAGCCTTCTTTGCGATTGCGTTCTACCAAAGCCCTGATCCATTTATGGCTGAGCACTGGACTGAAATTGCACTGGTGGATTACGGATTTAAGTTGGTGATCAGTTTAGGTCTGTTTGTTCCAATGTATGGTGTGCTACTTAACTATCTGGTGAAAAAACTGACGGCGGTTAACCCTGAGTTTAAAGTGGTTGGAGCCAACTGATTTCAGTTTGGAAAGATAAAAAAAGCCCGAGTGATGATGTCTCTCGGGCTTTTTTATTGATTCGAAAATCAGTATTCAACAATCGATAGAGGCCAGCCGATATCACTTTGACGGTTAGCTTCAATCTCAAGCTCTGCGGCGGTCAGTGGGTTGGCTTTTAGCCATTCAGACTTGATAGTCAGTGTTAGCTTGTCATCATTAGAACCAAAGGTAATGTTTGGCTCAAGATCAGGATTACGGCGATGAGTAAGCAAGACCGCTAAGCGTAACAGGCGCAATACCCGTTTGGCGCTTGAACCTGAAAGAGCGTGTTGTTCTGGTAAAGACGTTAGCTGCTCACGATAACGTCGTGCCAGTTCACCTAATAGGTGTTTTTGCGCTCGAGTGTAACCAGGTAGGTCAAGTTGCTGAAGTAGATAAGCGCTGTGCTCACCACCTTTCTTATAGTCGATGGTCAAACCGATTTCATGTAGCTTGGCGGCGGTCTCTAATAGGACTTTTGCTTGTGCCTCAGCAATCCAGTCAGGCTGACATTCTGCCAGTAGTCTTGCTGCCATGTCGGCAACTTGCTGACCATAATCAACATCAAGCTGATAACGACTTTGAACACTGCAAATAGTGCGTGCACGAATATCGTCTTGCTTTAGTTCATCCACCATCTCATAGACCAAACCTTCGCGTAGAGCACCGCCAGCAAGTGTCATTGACTCGATTTCTAACAGTTCGAAGATTGCTATCAAGATCGATAGACCACTTGGGAATACCAAGGCGCGTTCTAAAGTTAATCCTTCAATTTCTAGCTCTTCGAGGTGATCTGCCATCATGGCTTGTTTCTGCAAACGCTTGAGTTTGGAGTGGGTGATGACTTCGTCCATACCTTGCGCCAGCATAATCTCTTGAAGAGCTTGAACAGTACCAGAAGCACCAACACAAACATCCCATCCGATTTGCGTGTACTGCTGCAAGATAGGTTGCAGGGTCTCTTTAGCGGCTTGAATCGCATTGTTAAAATTGCTCGCCGTCAGCTGGCGATCTTTAAAATGACGCTCCAACCAAGTGACGCAGCCCATTTTCAGACTAGTCAATGCTTTGGCTTCAAAGCCTTCACCGATAATGAGCTCGGTGCTGGCACCGCCAATATCTACCACTAAGCGACGGCCGCTACCCCCAGAAGTGTGTGCAACACCTTTATAGATTGTTGCTGCTTCCTCTTCACCACAAATGACTTCGATTTTGTGGCCGAGGATCTGGTTGGCTTTCTCAAGAAAAACATCCACATTCGTTGCCGTTCGCAGTGTTGCCGTACCAACGATACGGATGTTTTCCTTGTCGATATCTTGAAGTCGTTCAGCAAAAAGACTCAAGCAGTCCCATCCGCGTTGCATGGCTTCTAGACTTAGCGAGTTATTGTCGCCTAAGCCAGCCGCAAGACGAACTTTGCGTTTTATTTTAGCCATAGTCTGAACGCTGCCATCAATGTGACGCACAACGAGCATATGAAAACTGTTCGACCCGAGGTCGATGGCTGCGTATAGCGGAGATGAAACTGCTTGGCTCATAGACGACTTAAGAATCCTTTTGTTGGCGTGGACGAGAGCGATGGTTCGAACGACGATTTCCTGATCTCGAACCTCCGGTGTTCGTACGACGTTGCTGCTGCGGACGACTTGAACGCATGCGAATAGGTGCCGGTAGATCTTGGATCAGAGCACTAGGGTCGTAATCAGATACAGGGATAGAGTGTTCGATATACTCTTCAATTGGTGGAAGGTTAATTGCGTAATCTTCACACGCGAAACTAATAGAGTGACCGCTTGCGCCTGCTCGTCCAGTACGACCGATACGGTGTACGTAATCTTCGCAGTCGTCAGGTAGATCAAAGTTGAATACGTGCGTCACTTGTGGAATATGAAGACCACGTGCAGCAACGTCGGTTGCAACAAGTAAGTCAACTTCACCAAGCGTAAATTGCTCTAGGATGCGCTCACGTTTCTTCTGCGGAACATCACCCGTTAGCAGGCCTACTCGGTGTCCGTCTGCTGCAAGATGGCCCCAGACTGATTCACACTTATGCTTAGTGTTTGCAAAGATGATTGCACGCTCTGGCCACTCTTCTTCAATAAGCGTCTGAAGCAGAGCCATTTTGTGTTCGTTGGATGGGTAGAACAGTTCTTCCTGAATACGGTGACCTGTTTTCACATTTGGCTCAACAACAACGTGCTCAGGATTATGCATGTGCTCGAACGCCAGCTCTTGAACACGGTAAGACAGTGTTGCAGAGAACAGCATATTCAAACGTTCTTTTGGCTCAGGCATGCGACGGAACAAGAAACGAATATCTTTAATAAAACCAAGATCGAACATGCGATCAGCTTCGTCTAAAACGACAGCTTGGATGTTATTTAGGTTAAATACACGTTGCTTGTAAAAATCGATAATACGACCGGTTGTACCGATCAGGATATCGACACCATTCTCAAGCGTTGCTAATTGCTTATCGTAGCTTTCGCCACCATAAGCGAGCGCAGCTTTGATACCTGTACTGGCGATCAAAGGTTCTGCATCGTTGTAAATCTGAATAGCCAGTTCACGCGTTGGAGCCATAATAATTGCTCTAGGCTGATTTGGCTTGCGACCCTCATGTTCAGGCGTCGTCAGTAAGTGGTTAAAAGTAGCAGTTAGGAAAGCCAATGTCTTACCTGTACCCGTTTGGGCTTGTCCTGCGATGTCTTGGCCGGTGAGCAGTACCGGCAACGCCAAAGCTTGAATTGGGGTACAAAAATCGAACCCTTTTTTCTCCAAACCTTCAGTAATTTTAGGGTGTAAACCTAAATCGGCGAACTTTTGCTCTGTGATATGCGTCTTTTTCATTGCTATAGAATATCAGCTTACACTTGCAATACGGAAGTAAATACATTCCAATAGGGCATCTAAATACTGGTTATCATCCAACCAGTTCCGAAAAAACACATTGGAGTGGAAGATGAGTGATAAGATTTTGCAGCTAACTGATGACGGTTTTGAAACCGATGTAATTAACGCTGCAGGCCCAGTTCTTGTAGATTTTTGGGCAGAATGGTGTGGTCCATGTAAGATGATCGCGCCTATTTTGGACGAAATCGCTGACGAGTACGAAGGCAAACTCACTATCGGTAAACTAAATATCGACCAAAACGCAGGTACTCCACCTAAGTTTGGTATTCGTGGTATCCCAACGTTGCTTCTATTCAAAGATGGTAACGTGGCTGCAACGAAAGTAGGTGCGCTATCAAAAACTCAACTAAAAGAGTTCTTGGACGCAAACCTATAATCAGTTACCCAATAAGGCCGTGCATTTTATCTAATGCACGGTTTTGTTTTTGAACACCAACAAAATCTAGACTAGGCTAGTATTTAGTGCTAGTTTATCGCACGTTAAATAAACAAGTTTCTCTTCTTGGTCGATCCTGTGACCAAATCCATCTTAACCAAAAAAACAGATCCTATTTTGACTAAACAAGTATCCACCACCATGAATCTAACAGAACTGAAGAACAGACCTGTGTCTGATCTTGTCAAACTTGGCGAGAGCTTAGGCCTTGAAAACCTTGCGCGTCTAAGAAAACAAGACATTATCTTCGCGATCCTTAAAGCGCACGCGAAAAGCGGTGAAGATATTTTTGGCGACGGGGTTCTGGAAATACTTCAAGACGGCTTTGGTTTCTTACGTAGTGCGGATAGTTCGTACTTAGCTGGCCCAGACGATATTTATGTATCACCAAGCCAGATCCGTCGCTTCAACCTACGTACAGGTGACTCTATTGCCGGTAAAATTCGTCCACCTAAAGACGGTGAACGTTATTTTGCACTTTTAAAAGTCAATACAGTTAACGATGACAAACCAGACAACGCGCGTAACAAGATTCTATTTGAAAACTTGACGCCACTACACGCTAACGAGCGTATGGTGATGGAGCGTGGTAACGGTTCGACAGAAGATATTACTGCTCGTGTTCTAGACCTTGCTTCGCCAATCGGTAAAGGCCAGCGTGGTCTGATTGTAGCGCCACCTAAAGCGGGTAAAACAATGCTGCTGCAAAATATTGCACAGAGCATTGCTTACAACCACCCAGAGTGTGTGCTGATGGTTCTTCTTATTGATGAACGTCCAGAAGAAGTAACTGAGATGCAACGTCTAGTTAAAGGTGAAGTGGTTGCATCAACGTTTGATGAGCCAGCGTCTCGTCACGTTCAGGTTGCTGAAATGGTTATCGAAAAAGCGAAACGTCTTGTTGAACACAAGAAAGACGTTGTAATCCTGCTTGATTCGATTACTCGTCTAGCACGTGCGTACAACACAGTTGTTCCTTCATCAGGTAAAGTTCTTACTGGTGGTGTTGATGCTAACGCATTGCACCGTCCTAAGCGCTTCTTCGGTGCAGCTCGTAACGTAGAAGAGGGCGGAAGCCTAACTATTCTAGCAACGGCACTTGTGGATACGGGTTCTAAGATGGACGAAGTTATCTACGAAGAGTTTAAAGGTACAGGTAACATGGAAATCCACCTGAACCGTAAGATTGCAGAAAAACGCGTTTTCCCAGCGATTGACTTCAACCGCTCAGGTACTCGTCGTGAAGAGTTGCTAACTAAGAACGAAGAGCTACAGAAAATGTGGATCCTACGTAAGATTGTTCATCCAATGGGTGAAACCGATGCGATGGAATTCCTAATCGATAAGCTTGCTATGACCAAGACGAATGATGAATTCTTTGACGCGATGCGCCGTCAATAAGCATTAAATGATCTTGATAAACGCCACCTTTGCTAGGTGGCGTTTTTGTTTGCATTATCTAGTGATTGCGAGCACAATGGATTGAAATGTTACAAGGAGGTTAACATGCAACAAGGAATGTTGTCGTCGGTACTCCTGTCTGTTTTGATACTGCTTGGGGTTCCGCCTGTCACTGCAACTGAGATGCAGCCGCAGCGTATAGAACAATGGCTTCAAGAGCCACAAGTGCATGATAAAGTGGCTGAGCTACTCTCTTTGGCTATCGAAGATGATATTGATGGCCTTAACTTCGCTCTACAAAGACTCTCACTTCCTGTCCAAGAAGTGTCTCGTTATCTATTGCTCAAAAAGATTGAAGACCAAAACCTGATCATGACGCCTAAAATGGCGCTGTTTGTTGAGCAACAAAAATCAATGGTGCCTACTTATCAGCTCTTAGAAAGAGGTGAGGGCTATGAGTTTACTGTGCCTGCTTTCAACTATCCTGCCATCGCCAATCGACTGTTAAAACAATGGCATCAAGACCAATCCACACTGGCATTCGTATTAGAGGCAGAAAGAGGAGAGCTGGTTCTTAAGCAATGGTTACAAGGAAGTGAATATCAGGTTCAGGCTCGAGAAGCTTTGTTGATTAGAGAACTCGATAGCCTATCACCAGAAGCCATTACTCGTCTTTGCCAACAGCTGACTCGTGAAGCGGTAATCAGCTGGCTTCCATCTTCGGCAGTAATGGTTCGTCTAGCGCAAGTAAGTGAAGATCCGGGAGTGTATAAGTTGCTCTGGTTAATGAAGGCAGACTTTAACAGTGAATCTGAATTGGTTCGCTTAGCTAAGGTTGGTAATGATTTTTCGTTAAATCAGGTGATCCAAGCTGCGCAGAATCCGAGCTTGAAAGAAGCTGCAATTACAGAGTTGACCAAAATAAGACCGATGTCTAAAGAGGTAAAAGAGTTTTTAATTACTCGAATGGCGATTTCTGATGATGCGAGATTTATTGCTGGCGAGTTAGCTCGTCAGGGTTACTCATCTTGGCTAGAAGAGTTGGCTAGTACCAACCAAAAAGTAAACAGTCGAGCAATTTTAAGTGTTATCGGCCAGTAATCATTGATGAAATGACCACATAAAAAAGAGGGATCGGTCGATTCCTCTTTTTTGTTATACTGCATGCAGATTAACCAGCCCATTAGTAGGCCTATGAGTTTTAAGGATTTACGCGATTTTATCGCTCATCTAGAGCAAGAAGGGAAGCTGAAACGAATTTCCCATCCTGTTGACCCTCACTATGAAATGACAGAGATCAGCGATCGAACGCTTAGAGCGGGTGGTCCTGCACTGTTGTTTGAAAATCCCATTGGCTATGACATGCCAGTCTTAACCAACCTATTTGGCACACCGGAACGAGTGGCTATTGGTATGGGACGTCAGGATGTCAAAGAGTTGCGAGAAGTAGGTAAGTTGCTTGCGTATCTAAAAGAACCTGAGCCGCCTAAAGGCTTTAAAGACGCACTCGATAAGTTGCCGGTCTTCAAACAAGTTCTGAATATGCCCGCTAAACGCTTGCGCAAGGCACCGTGTCAGGAGATCGTTTGGCAGGGTGATGATGTTGACCTTGATAAAATTCCAGTAATGAGTTGCTGGCAAGATGATGTAGCACCATTGCTTACTTGGGGGCTAACCGTCACTAAAGGGCCAAATAAAAAACGCCAAAACTTAGGCATCTATCGCCAACAGAAAATTGCGAAGAACAAAATTATCATGCGCTGGTTAGCGCATCGCGGTGGCGCTTTAGATTTACGTGATTGGATGGAAACTCATCCAGGTAAACCATTCCCTGTATCCGTTGCCTTTGGTGCTGACCCTGCGACTATATTAGGTGCGGTAACACCTGTACCTGATACATTATCTGAGTATGCGTTTGCCGGTCTGCTACGTGGGAAGAAGACAGAAGTGGTGAAATCACTCAGCAATGATCTTGAAGTTCCTGCCAGTGCCGAAATCGTCATGGAGGGCTACATTGACCCGAACGAATTTGCCGATGAAGGGCCGTACGGTGATCATACTGGCTACTATAACGAGAAGGAAAAGCACCACGTCTTTACCATCACTCATATCAGTATGCGCAGAGACGCCATTTATCACAGCACTTACACAGGTCGTCCGCCTGATGAACCTGCCGTATTAGGTGTCGCTCTCAACGAAGTCTTTGTGCCGATACTGCAAAAACAGTTCCCTGAGATAGAAGATTTCTATCTGCCACCTGAGGGCTGTTCATATCGAATGGCAGTAGTGACAATGAAGAAACAGTACCCTGGTCATGCTAAGCGAGTCATGATGGGGGTATGGTCGTTCCTACGTCAGTTCATGTATACCAAATTCGTTATTGTATGCGATGAGAAGGTGAACGCACGCGACTGGAATCAAGTCGTTGAAGCGATGACGCAACATATGGAGCCGACTCGTGATACCTTGTTTATCGAAAATACACCCATCGACTCATTAGATTTTGCGTCTCCGGTCGTTGGCCTTGGCTCTAAGATGGGGCTCGACGCAACGATTAAATGGGATGCAGAGCTTGCATCATCGCAGGGTAGCGAGAGTCAGCATACAGCACTTGATGAGGCGGCGATTGCTGCATTTATCGAAAGCCACCCTGAAGTGGTTGATTTCTATATTCCAGAGAAAGCACGTAACAACGGCTTTGCCATTGTAACAATGAAAAAGACGCGTTCAGGCCAATCGCAAGAACTCGCCAAGAAAGTAGAAGACTACTTATTGCAGCATGGGGAACCTAAGTTTGTCATTCTGTGTGATGAAGATGTCAATGCCAAAGACTGGAACGATATTATTTGGGCTGTAACGACACGTATGGATCCTGCTCGTGATACCAAACAAGTTCAGCAAACGGATAAACACCTTTCTCGACTTGTTCTTGATGCAACCAATAAGATTGAAGGTGAAGAAGTCGTACGAGAATGGGGTACACCTATCAAGAAAGATCCACAACTTGTGGCGAAAATCGATGCGTTTTGGGATAAGTTGAGTATTCTATGAGCCATTCCGTCATTCTGCTTCCAGACAATATACAATTTGAAGTACAGAATGGACAAACGGTGTTGGAAGCCGCGCTCAACAATAACATTCGCTTCCCCCACCGTTGCCAGGTTGGCGCATGCGCCGCCTGTTTATGTCGTAAACTAGAAGGGAAAGTCTCTTATCACCTGGAACCAATGCTCACAGAGAAAGAGCAACAGCAGGGTTGGATATTTGCCTGCCAAGCCTTCGCAGAAAGTAGATTAGTGCTTACTTTTGAAGAGTAAGCGAGAGGAAGACCATGACTATTCAATGTAAAGTAAAGTCAATTCAGCCGTTGGCTTGCAATACTTACCAGATCTTATTACATCCAGAGAGCCCTGTTAGCTTTAAAGCTGGCCAATATCTAATGGTTGTAATGGGAGAAAAAGACAAACGCCCATTTTCAATCGCCAGCAGCCCTTGCCGACATGAAGGAGAATTAGAACTTCATATTGGTGCTGCCGAACACAACGCTTATGCCCACGAAGTTGTTGAAGCAATGAAAGCTGCACTGGAAAATGATGGCGAAGTGACAATAGACGCGCCTCATGGTGATGCCTGGGTGAGAGAAGCGAGTGAACGACCAATATTGCTCATTGCTGGTGGCACTGGCTTTAGTTACGTTCGTTCGATCTTGGATCATTGCTTGGCTCAAAATAGAGAGAACGAAATCCATCTATACTGGGGTGGGCGTGATGAACGCCAACTTTATGCAAAACAAGAATTAGAAGAGATTGCTAGCAAGAGCAGTAATGTCCACTTTATCCCTGTTGTAGAAGAAGCTGGGCAAGAGTGGCAAGGGAAGGTTGGAAATGTCTTACAAGCCGTTGCTCAAGATTTCGAGTCACTTGCGCAGTACGACATCTATATAGCGGGACGCTTTGAAATGGCGGGCGCAGCGCGAGAACAATTCACGCTTAACAAGCAGGCGTTAGCTGAAAACATGTTTGCTGATGCGTATGCCTTTATCTAAAACCTAGATAAGATGGTTAAAAAGGGAGCGTTTTGCTCCCTTTTTTAATGGTTTTGAATATAAATTCATCGAACGGTCTTTTTTTTCAATTTAATTTGAAAAAGGGCTTGCGCTTAAAACTCAACTCCCTATAATGCGCATCCACTGACACGGCAGACGCCACAAGGCCTCAGCGGTAAATCAGTAAAGCCAACTAGCAAAATTTCGAATTGAAAAGTTTGAAATAAAAAGTTCAAAAAAGTGTTTGACACTTAGAATTGAAACGCTAGAATGGCTGCCTATTCCGAAGTGATGTTGGTCACAAAGAAGAGAAGCTCTTTAAAAATATAAACCTATCAATCTGTGTGGGCACTCGTTGATGATAATCCAAT
>NZ_JBNJOF010000029.1:0-30158 GCF_050113875.1 Vibrio sp. TRT 1302
TTGAGCGAGGAGTGGTTGAACGAGCATGGGGTGAAATTAGATGTGCCTCAGTTACTTGAGGCAACAAAACAACCCATCATTAAACGAACTGAAACGGAAAAAACAGCCGAACCACAATCTCAGCCCGTTAAGCATATCGTTCAAACCGATCTCGAAACGGGTATGCGAGAAACGTGGATGAAGATTGCCAAGCAGTATGGTTTAGCACCAAAAGCTTTGTTGGAACTTAATCCACAGTATGATGCAGATCCAATGTCACTCGCAGTCGGTCATGCACTACGAGTCAATCAACCAAGCGAAATAGAGAACGAAAAGCCAAAGGTGTACGCAGAGCCTCCGGCCAAGCCAGAAACCGTGAATCAACCGGCAAATGTCTTCTATAAATTCAGCGATCCTTATCTTGCCGGTACAGAGATTAAAGCGATTAATCATAAGCGGTTGATAGAAAAAGATATTCCGGTCCTCAATCTGAAAGAGGTTACGCTAGACAAAGTCTTTGCGAAATCCTGCCTACAACCAAAGGGGTGTATTGAGGCGGGAGTTGAGGAAGAGCCAATTCAAAACTTTGGCCCTTGGGCATTCTTTTTTGGACAATCGTATGCAAATCCCATGGTCATTCAAGCGACGCAAGCTCAAATGGCGATGGGCACAAGTGCGTCAGTGGCAGGACAATCAGCAACTGAACATGGCCACTCTTCCGTTATTGAGTTAGAAAATCTGGTGGGGACCTTAAAAGATAAATTAATTGACAGTTACCGCTGGAAAGTAGAAGGGATCAGCGCACTATTTGTTTTGCAACAATCTTTATTGGCTGATGGGACTCAATATAGTGACACAGAATTAAGGCAGCTTAGTACCGTTCAAAGTCGAATACGCGCTCAAATCACGCAACCAAATGAAGGTGAATACTATCCACATGTCAAAGCCTACCATGTGGATGATACGCGTATTCCGGTTAAATACGTCACAGAGGGCGATGAGAACCAGTATTCAGTCCAACTAGAAGATGAAGGCCCCATTATTTATTGGACACCGACAGGCAATGGTGACCCAAGTTGGCAGAGTACTCCAAGTCAAGATAATGGATTTGAGGTAGAAGATATCCTTGTCACCCCAATCCATTCTGACGAAACGACCACCACCGTCACGCCAATACCAGAAGAGAAAGATTGGCGTGATGCGATTTTGGTGTTTCCAGACAAATCGGGTATTGCACCGCTTTATGTGGTTTATCATCACAATCAACCGAGAAATGAGCTTGGGCAATTCGCGCCTACAGGTGAGCCTAAGCCTACGATGCAACGTCCATCTTTACGAACTGAAACAAAAAGGCAGATAGAAGCTAATGCATATAGAGACAGTAATGGTAACTTTACTGATGAGAAGGGTAACGTTTTTTCAGATTGGCACTACGGACATAAGCAGGGACTGGAAAATAGGAGAGTGATTAAGGCAGCAGAAGAGCTTGGCATGTCACAAGAAGAACTTAATGACTTTGTAAACTCACGGCCTGATTACTACCAAATCGAAGATGCAAAAACAAACTTAAGCCACGTTAATGAAAAGCCTGGTATAGATGATTTGAGAGGAATTAAGCGTCATATGAAAAAATTTTTAAAGAGTAGGAATTAATATATGAACATTGAGGAAGAATTGTTTGATGCTGTTCTAGATGGTGATATCAATTATGCTAAAAAGTTAATTGATCAAGGAGGGGACATCTCTGAGGTTACTATCTTGGAAAAATGGACTTATTTTCACCATATCTTTATGGATATTAAAGAGAAAGCCCCAATTCAGTCGATTCAATTCCTTCTTGACCAAGGACTGGATGTTAATGCTATCGATAGTTATGGGAATACACCGTTAATTTATGCGGTAAGACAAAGGAATGTTGATGGCATATCTTTGCTGCTGGAAAATGGTGCAGATAAGTTACTTGAGCATGAAAATAATCGTGGTGTTAGTGCTCTAAGAATGTGTTTTGATCGAAAACCGTGCGTTTATAATGTTTGTAAGATTCTACTGGAAGCAGGAGCTAATCCAGACAAAGATATTGAAGACGGTAAAACAGTCCGTCAAATGTTAGATGTTTTAGCTGATATTGAACCTAGTATCTATGAACTATTTAAACAATATTAGCTAGAGCATAAATAAGCCTATCGATAAGACGTAATTCCCGTATCTTACAAACGCTGGTAAATAAGCTCTGGATAAAGCAAATCAGATGAACCCGACAGTTGCTCTGCTGAGAATTGGTGTACTTGGTTAAGTACCTGTCTTAAAAACATAAAAAATCCGAATGCATAGACTACACTCGGATTTTGACACTTTGAATGGTTCGTTAAACCGATCATTTGAGTTTTAACTAATCGGCATTACGCACTATTGCTGGTTTTTTTGTTGCTTGCTTTTTGGAGACTAGAGCACCATTGCCGCAATCCAACCAAATACAATCAGTGGGATATTGTAGTGGATAAAGGTTGGTACCACAGTTTCCCAGATATGTTCGTGTTGACCATCAGCATTAAGACCAGATGTTGGGCCTAAGGTTGAATCAGAAGCCGGAGAGCCAGCGTCACCCAAAGCCGCAGCGGTACCAACAAGTGCGATAGTGGCCATCGGTGAGAAGCCGAAAGCCGCCGCGAGTGGTACGTAAATAGTGGCAAGAATTGGAATGGTTGAGAATGATGAGCCAATCCCCATTGTTACCAACAGACCAACAACAAGCATCAGTAGTGCTGCCATAGGTTTGTTATCACCAATACTGGTTGAAAGTGCTTCAACAAGAGATTCAACACCGCCTGTTTGTTTCATCACTGCGGCAAAACCTGCCGCTGCAATCATGATAAAGCCGATCATTGCCATCATGTGAACACCTTTAGTGAACACGTCATGGGTTTCTTTCCACGCAATCACACCGCCGAAAGTAAACACCATAAAGCCAGCAAGGCCACCAATAATCATAGAACCCGTTGAAAGCTGAACGCTAAGGGCGGCAACAATACCGACAGCGGCAACCAATACGTTTTTCTTATTGATCTCCTTTGGACCTTCTTCAACATGAGTCAGCTCAGTTTCTTTGTACTGACGAGGCTTGCGATAGCTAAAGAAAATCGCAGTAACAAGACCAAACACCATACCAGCGGCAGGAAGTAGCATAGCGACAGGCACTTGGCTTGCAACGACGCTTTCTAGGCCGTTTTCGTGCAAGTTTTTCAGCAGAATGTTGTTGAGGAAGATACCGCCAAAACCAATCGGCAGCACCATGTATGGTGTGACGAGACCAAACGTCAGCACACAAGCAATCATACGACGATCGAGGTTTAGCTTGGCAAACACGCCTAGTAGAGGTGGAATAAGAATTGGGATAAAGGCGATGTGAACAGGAATAATGTTTTGTGATGACATAGTCACCAAAACTAATGCAACCAGTACCGCGTACTTCAGGCCAGTTGACGCCGATGCGTTTTCTTTACCGTGAATACGTTTAATCACGCTATTTGCTAGCAGGTCTGTGATTCCAGAGCGAGAGATAGCAACAGCAAAAGTACCGAGCATTGCGTAGCTTAGAGCGATGGTAGCGCCACCACCTAGACCACTTTCAAATGCAGAGATAGCTTGATTCAGTTCCATACCTGAAACCAAGCCACCGACGATAGCACTGAATGTCAGTGCGACCACGACATTGACTCGCATCAGTGCTAAAGCAAGCATGACACATACAGAAATGACAACAGGGTTCATAATTTACTCGTAAGTTGTGTTTACATTTTTATTTTATTGTTTCGGCATCCGATGCAACGAGTGGCCAGCCACCAAGAGCTTTCCATTTATTGACAATGCCGCAAAAGAGCTCAGCCGTTTTTTGAGTATCGTATAGAGCTGAGTGGGCTTCTTTATTGTCAAATTCCATCCCAGCCGTTTTGCACGCTTTAGCCAAAACAGTCTGACCGTAGGCCAAACCACTTAGGGTTGCAGTATCAAAGGTCGCGAAGGGATGAAATGGGACACGCTTTAGCTTGCAGCGCTCACTCGCTTCCATCACGAAATTGTGATCGAAAGTTGCATTGTGAGCGACCATGATGGCGCGACTACAATCTGCAGCTTTTTGTTCCTTGCGCACAAGCTTGTAGATTTCCTTGAGAGCATGGTCTTCTGTCACAGCACCACGCAGCGGACTATACGGATCGCGAATCCCATTAAAGTCGAGCGCTTCTTTTTCAATGTTAGCGCCCTCAAAAGGTTCGACATGAAAATGAATGGTTGACGCGGGGACAAGATCGCCGTTTTCGTCCATCTTTAGAGTAACGGCGCAGATTTCCAGTAGGGCATCTGTTTTGGCGTTGAATCCCGCAGTCTCCACGTCAATAACGACGGGAAAGTAACCACGGAATCGTTTTTTTAGCGTCAATGCTTCGTTTTCTATAGTCATGTGTGCTTCGTATTATGTGACAGGGCAGGCATTATTGCAGATTCTTTCAGCAAGAAAAACCGTTAATGCTGATTGAAAAAGAAACATTGGAAATTTGTACTATACAAATGTGTTGGCTAGATTTTTGCATTGTATTTGTCGCGGGCGATCGAGCGGCAAAAGCCACCTCGCCAGAGTTCAGTTAAGAGAAGAAGTATTGTATGAAGAAGTTGTTTGCAACCAGTTTAGCCTTGTCCATGACAGCGTTTACTGCCCAAGCGTATGCATTGGATAAGCAGTATGTTGCAACGCCTCAGCAATCGACGTGGCAAATGGTTGCCAATACACCATTGGAATGTCGACTCGTACATCCTATCCCCAATTACGGTGATGCGGTGTTTTCTTCTTATGCCAGTAAGAAAATCAATCTCGACTTTGAGCTTAAGATGAAACGCCCTATGGGGCAAACTCGTGATGTTAGCCTTGTTTCTATGCCTCCAGCGTGGCGACCAGGAGAAGGTGCCGACCGGATAACCAACATCCGCTTTTTCCAACAGTTTGATGGCTATGTTGGCGGACAAACTGCGTGGAATATTCTGGGTGAGTTAGAGAAGGGGCGATACCCGACATTCAGTTATCAGGAATGGCGTAGCCGCGACGAAAGAATTGAGGTTGCACTCTCATCGGTGCTTTTCCAACGTTCTTACAATGTCTTTAGTGATTGTATTGCCAATTTACTGCCTTACAGCTTCGAAGATATCGCATTTACTATTCTTCACTATGACCGTACTAGCGTAGAACTAAATAAACAGTCACAGAAACGCTTGGCGCAAATTGCTGAATATATTAAGCACAACCAAGATATCGATTTAGTGCTCGTTTCAACCTATACCGATGCTGATGATAGTAAGAGTTCGAGCCAAAACTTATCGGAACGACGTGCAGAAGTGTTGCAAGAGTACTTTAAGTCGTTAGGCTTGCCGGAAGATCGTATCCGGGTTCAAGGTTATGGTAAACGTCGACCGATTGACGATAACTCATCGCCAATTGGCAAAGACAGAAACCGCCGTGTCGTTATATCCTTGGGTCGTACTCAGGTATAAACCGCTGAGTAACTCAATAGCTAAAAGCCAGCATATCGCTGGCTTTTTCATTGAGGGCACCAAATCAGTTTAATCTGAATTTGGCGATCAGATTACAATTGGTAGCAGTATCAATATCTTGCACCAATTTAGCGATGTTTGGATTAGGGTGCCTTTTCATAAATTCGATCAGGGCTTTCTTGCAGCATCCCATCGAGTCAATGAAAGCATCGCACTGGGTATTCGGGCATTGTGGGACAAGAGTCAGTACTTTTTCTGATGCAAGTTGAAGATACTTCAGTTCATATTTCTCGTCGCCAATATTGCGCCAAAACATCGCCATGTTATGGCACGATACCACTGAAATCATCAAACGATCTTCGACATCGACCTCGTCTTGCTCGCTAATACGCTCACTCAGAGTGAGCGCTTGTTGGTAATGAAGTATGCCACGTAGATGGTCATCATCACTCATGGCTAGATCAGCCAGCAAGGTATGCTTCTCCCATTCAGTAATGCCCATGTTATCAATCTCCTCGGTGCGAACAGTTAGAGATTAAGTGATAATCATTATCAAGTAAAGTCTAAAAATTAGGACAACGTGTTGCTGTCCTAATGCTTGATGTGATGCTGGGGCGTTTTAGCCTTCTAAACCCGCAGAGGCTTGCTTGTTTTGGATCAGCTCGATCATGTAACCGTCTGGGTCTTTAACAAATGCGATATGCGTTGTACCGCCTTTAACAGGGCCAGGTTCACGAGTCACATTGCCACCTGCGGCTTTGATCGCATCGCAAGTTGAGTAAATGTCGTCGACACCGATAGCAATGTGTCCAAACGCTGTTCCTAGGTCGTATTCCGTCGTTCCCCAGTTGTAGGTCAGCTCAATGACAGCGCCTTGAGATTCGTCACCAAAGCCAATGAAGGCTAGCGTGTATTCGTACTCTTTATTTTCATTAGTACGAAGTAGCTGCATGCCCATTACTTCAGTGTAAAACTTGATTGATTTATCTAAGTCACCAACACGAAGCATCGTGTGTAAGATGCGTCCATTTGACATTGTTATGCTCTCCTAGTTTTCTGGATATACTTTTTCTTTAAATTCACAAAGGTCTTCTATGATACAGCTGCCACAACGTGGTTTGCGTGCTACACAAGTGTAGCGACCATGGAGGATTAACCAATGGTGAACATCGAGTTTGAATTCTTTAGGCACAACTTTGAGTAGCTTCTCTTCCACTTGGTCAACGTTTTTCCCCATCGCGAGCTTGGTACGGTTAGCAACGCGGAAGATATGAGTGTCGACAGCAATTGTTGGCCAGCCAAACGCGGTATTGAGAACGACGTTAGCGGTCTTTCGTCCCACCCCTGGCAGTGCTTCTAACGCTTCTCTATTTTCAGGTACTTCGCCGCCGTGCTGTTCGATTAAGATCTTACAAGTCTTGATAACATTTTCGGCTTTGGAGTTGAACAGACCGATGGTCTTAATGTACTCCTTGACGCCATCAACACCGAGATCGAGCAGCCCTTGTGGCGTGTTTGCAACCGGATAGAGCTTGTCTGTGGCTTTGTTGACACTGACATCCGTTGCTTGTGCTGATAACAGAACGGCAATCAAAAGCTCAAAGGGTGTGCTCCAGTTGAGCTCTGTTTGAGGGTTAGGGTTATCTTCCCTCAAGCGTTCCAGTATTAGTATTCGTTTCTCTTTGTTCATTTGAGGCTGCTTTCCAGTGTTTTATTCCACGCGGTTAAATGAATGCGCGGTTTTTTTATTGGTTGGTTACGCGAGCTCGTTCAATCGTCTGTTTTTGTTGTTTTGGCTGACGAGCTTGGACTTGTTTGTCGATGACGTTTTTCGCTGCGATCAGTAGTCCCACGCCGATGAAGGCACCTGGTGGTAACAGCGCCAGTAGGAAGCTGTTATCGAAGTGGAAAATTTCTATGCGTAAAGATGTTGCCCATTCACCCAATAGCAAATCTGCACCATCAAATAGAGTGCCGTTACCGATGATCTCACGCATAGCACCCAATACCACGAGTACACTCGTCATGCCTAAGCCCATCCAAAAGCCATCTTGTGCAGAGGGTAGAACGTCGTTTTTCGACGCAAAAGCCTCAGCGCGACCAATGATGATACAGTTGGTCACAATCAAAGGGATGAAGATGCCAAGTGATAGGTATAAACCATAAGCATACGCGTTCATCAACAACTGCACGCAAGTCACCAATGCGGCAATGATCATCACAAATACCGGAATACGTACCTCTTTAGGTACGTAATCACGAACTAATGATACGGTAACGTTTGAGCCAACCAGTACCAATAGCGTTGCGATTCCGAGTCCAAGTGCGTTGGTCACGGTAGAAGAGACCGCCAACAGTGGGCACAGGCCAAGAAGTTGAACTAATGCAGGGTTGTTATCCCACATGCCGTTCTTAATCAGTGTTTTATGATCACTCATTGTTGCCTCCACATGTTAGTGGTTGAGCCAGTATTTGATCTCGGTGAGTATTGACGTACTCAGCCGTCTTTTTGACCGCTTTCACAACGGCTCGTGGTGTAATGGTTGCACCGGTAAATTGATCAAATTGACCGCCATCTTTGCGAACTTTCCAATCGGCTTGATTACTATCAGTCAAAGATTTACCCGCAAACCCTAAAATCCAGTCGCTGATGCGCAGATCAATTTTATCGCCAAGCCCAGGTGTTTCTTGATGGCTAAGAACACGAGTGCCCGAAATCGTACCATCCTGTTTGATACCGACGATGATCTTAATCGCTCCGTTATAGCCATCGGGGGCGATAGCTTCAATTGCCATAGCGGAAGGTTGACCATTCAGTGTCGCCATGTATACAGGCATGTCAGCATCAGTACCCAGAAGTGGGCTATTGACCAGCGTACAGGCCTTATAGAGCTCATTATCGTGCAGGTCGTGAGGGATCACCTGATTGAGTACTGATAGCAATTGTTTCTGTTGCTGCAAGTTTATCTGATCTTTAGTCAGATAGTTTGTCAGTGCCACCACACCTGTAGAAGCGCAGGCAAAAATAGCCAGTACGGCACCATTTTTTCGAATAGCGTTTAACATGACGTAACCTTAATGCCCATAAGTTCTTGGTTTGGTGTAGTAATCGATCAGAGGCACACACATGTTGCCAAGCAGTACTGCGAACGCCACACCATCAGGGAATCCACCCCAACTACGAATAATAAACACCATAGCACCGATAAAAGCACCGAAGATGAGACGCCCCTTAACGGTTGTTGACGCTGAAACGGGATCGGTCGCGATAAAGAAGGCACCGACCATGGTTGCACCAGATAACAGATGTACGATAGGCGAAGCGGTTGTGCCAGGCATAAACAACGCAAATAGGCTGCTGATTAGTGTTAAACCGACCAGAAAACCGACTGGGATGTGCCAATTAATGACTCTGAGTTTAATTAGCAGTAGTCCACCAGCGAGATAGGCGAGGTTAACCCACTCCCAACCAATGCCAGCAAGACCACTAAATTGAGGCTGACTCAAAGCTTCGCTGCTCGTGTGACCAGCTAAAAGCGAAGTTTTAAAGGCATCAAGTGGCGTCGCCATGGTAATACCATCAATGCCACTGCGAATTTGTTGTAGTGACAGCCCTTCTAAATTTAGGCCTGTAAAAATCAGCGATAATGCATCACCACCGGAGATCGGTGTGGCTTGTAACTCGGCTGGAGAGATCCAACTGGTCATCTGCACTGGGAATGAAATCAGCAGTACAACGTAAGCAACCATCGCTGGGTTAAACAGATTTTGACCGATGCCACCGTACAAATGTTTTGCAATGATGATGGCAAAGATAAGGCCAATAGTGATCACCCACCAAGGAGACAACGGTGGAATCGCGATGGCTAGTAGCCAAGCCGTGACTAGCGCACTGTTGTCTCTCAAGGCAGACATAGGATGGCGTTTTCGAGCGACCATCACCAAGGCTTCTAGCGATAAACCAATCACAATTGCCATCATCAATTGGATGATGGTTCCCCAACCAAAGAAGTACGTTTGGGCAGCCAAACCGGGCAGGGCGCAAAGCGCGACCCATTTCATAAGATCAGGAGTGCTTCTACGACTGTGCGCATGGGGTGAGCTGGCAATAAAAAAGGCCACTACTCTTTCTCCTCAAATTGTTTTTGTTGTTCTTGTTGTGCTTTACGAGCTTTAGCTCGGGCAATAGCCGCGGCAACCGCTGCCTTCTTAGGATCTTGCTCGGTCGTCGTGCTTTCCTGAGATGGTTCTGGTGTCGTTTCAGATGGCAGCTCAGTCTCAGCATTGTTTTGCTGTGCCTTACGCGCTTTAGCTCGAGCGATAGCGGCCGCAACGGCGGCTTTCTTCGCATCACCCGCATCGGCAGATTCATCTTGTGCAGGCTTGTCAGCTTCGACATTGTCTTGCTGCGCCTTACGCGCTTTAGCACGAGCGATAGCGGCCGCAACGGCGGCTTTCTTCGCATCACCCGCATCGGCAGATTCATCTGGTGCAGGCTTGTCAGCTTCGACATTGTCTTGCTGTGCCTTACGCGCTTTAGCTCGAGCGATAGCGGCCGCAACGGCGGCTTTCTTCGCATCACCCGCATCGGTAGATTCATCTTGTGCAGGCTTGTCAGCTTCGCCATTGTCTTGCTGCGCCTTACGCGCTTTAGCTCGAGCGATAGCGGCCGCAACGGCGGCTTTCTTCGCATCACCCGCATCAGCAGATTCATCTGGTGCAGGCTTGTCAGCTTCGACATTGTCTTGCTGTGCCTTACGTGCTTTAGCACGAGCGATAGCGGCCGCAACGGCGGCTTTCTTCGCATCACCCGCATCGGCAGATTCATCTGGTGCAGGCTTGTCAGCTTCGACATTGTCTTGCTGCGCCTTACGCGCTTTAGCACGAGCGATAGCCGCAGCAACCGCGTCTTTTTTATCGCTCACAGGCGTGTCATTCGACGAAGATTCGGCTTGCTCTGCCTTACGAGCTTTCGCTCTTGCGATCGCCGCAGCAACGGCATCCTTTTTATCTTCTGATGCGCCTTCCACGTGCTGTGATTTTTCGGCTTTGCGTTCACGGGCTTGACGTTTACGCTCTTCACGCAGTTTTGCCATTTCGCTGTTGTCAGGCTCAGATTTACCTTGTTGTTGGGCGGCCGCTTGCTTAGCTTTCGCTTTGGCAATGGCAGCAGCCACAGCAGGTTTGACCGCTTGACCTTCTTCAGCGTTAGCAGATTTCTGAGCTTTTACGCGAGCAATGGCAGCCGCAATGGCATCATCTTCGCCGCTGTTTTTCATCTCTTTACGACGATCTTCAGCCGCTTTCTTAAAGCGATTTTCACGTTGAGCTTTGTCTCTTTCAAGACGAGCCTTCTTCTCTTCAAAGCGAATTCTGGCGCGTTCGGCCGCTTCAGATTCTTCTTTGCGAGTACGAATTTCGGCTTTAGCTTGGCGGTAATATTGAACCAGAGGTATTTCACTTGGGCAGACAAAAGCACAAGCACCACATTCAATACAATCCTTAATATTTTGCTCTTCACACTTGTCGTACTCTTCCGCCTTGGCGTGCCAGACCAATTGCTGAGGAAGAAGTGAGGCAGGACAAGCTTCCGCACACTGACCACAACGAATACACGCCATCTCATATTGATTTGGCGAAATTTCTTTGCGTGTTGGTGCCAGAATACAGTTCGATGTCTTAGTGATAGGAACCTGTGCGTGAGGCAAGGTAAAGCCCATCATCGGTCCACCCATGATCAAACGCGGCAGCTTCTTATCAGCTTTGTAGCCAAATTCATCTAACAAAGCCTGAACTGGGGTTCCGATCAAAGCCCAGACGTTTCTTGGCTGCTTGAAGGTATCACCAGTTAACGTCACGACACGCTCAACCAATGCTTCACCATCACACACGGCTCGTTTGATTGCCTGAAGTGAACCTACGTTCTGTACCAAGATGCCGATATCTGCTGGGATACCGCCATTAGGAACTTCTTTGTTGGTCAGAATCTTGATTAACTGTTTTTCACCACCAGAAGGGTATTTGGTCGGAATAACACGGATGACAATATCTTTATCTTCGGCGGCTTGCTGAAGGGCCGCAACTGCTTGAGGTTTATTATCCTCAATCCCGATCACGGTCAGTTTCGGTTTTAGAATATGTTCAACAATTTCAATGCCTTTGATGATTTCATCTGCATGCTCACGCATCAGTACATCATCGGCGGTAATGTAAGGTTCACATTCAGCGGCATTGATGATTAAGATTTCAGTACGAGCAAGTCCAGATTGAATTTTCTTAGCCGTCGGGAAACCTGCGCCACCCATGCCAGAAACACCCGCCTGACGGATCTTTTCAATCAGTTCATCTGGCGTTCGCTGAGCGAAATCAGGCCAAGCCTCGCGTTCTTGCCACTGGTCTGTGAAGTCCGGCTCGATAACGATACAAACTTCGCTTAAACCCGAAGGATGCGCGGTGGTTCGTGGTTCAATCGCCACCACAGTACCTGAGGTTGGCGCGTGAACAGGCAACATAAAGCTGGAGTCATACTTGGTGAGTGGCTGGCCTTTGAGAACCTTAGCTCCAACCTCAACTGCAAGGTTGCCCGGCTTACCTATGTGCTGTTTGATAGGCAGGATAATTTGTGCCGGAACGGATGCGCGACTCAGCGGCAGCGAGACAGATTGAGCTTTGTTTTCCGCTGGGTGTACGCCACCAGGGAAGCTCCAAAGTGCACCTGATTTGATTTTTTCGATTAGTGACAACATGCCAGTCCTTAATTCACACTTTTCTGCGCCGGCGCAGAATCGGTAATATCAACAACAGGAATGGCGTCCATCTGCCACTTCCAGCTCGCTGTAGTCGTTTCTACAGGGATCATTTCAATACAGTCAGTTGGGCACGGTGCGACACAAAGGTCACAGCCAGTACATTCATCCTTAATGACTGTGTGCAGCGCTTTTGTGCCGCCGACAATAGCGTCAACAGGGCACGCTTGAATACACTTAGTACAGCCGATACACATATCTTCATGGATAAAGGCGACGGTTTTTACCGCATTCTCAAGATCATGAGCAGAGTCTGTCGCTTCCACTCCCATTAGATCAGCCAGTTTTTCTATTGTCGCTTGGCCGCCTGGAGGACATTTGTTGATGTCATCACCATTGGCGATGGCTTCTGCGTAAGGGCGACAACCAGGGTAACCACACTGACCACACTGGGTTTGAGGGAGAATGCTATCTATTTGATCGACAATAGGATCGGCTTCTACTTTGAAGCGAATCGAAGCAAAACCAAGCACGGCACCAAATACCGCCGCCAGCACAGCAATGGCTATAATCGCGATTAATATTGAGCTCATTACAACTTCACCAAACCTGTAAAGCCCATGAAGGCAAGCGACATCAGTCCTGCGGTAATCATTGCGATCGAGGCACCTTTGAAAGGCATAGGTACATCGGCCGCTGCAATTCGTTCACGCATAGAGGCAAACAAAATCAGAACCAGTGAGAAACCAACCGCAGCACCAAAGCCGTAAATGATCGATTCAATAAAGTTGTGGTTTTCATTGATGTTTAACAGAGCGACACCTAACACCGCACAGTTGGTGGTGATCAGGGGTAAAAAGATACCAAGCAGGCGATAAAGTGTTGGGCTGGTTTTGTGCACTACCATCTCAGTGAACTGCACAACGACTGCAATAACCAGAATGAAACTCATGGTTCTTAGGTATTGCAGATTGAGCGGGTCAAGGATGTAGCTCTCCACGAGATACGCACACACTGACGCTAAGGTTAAAACGAACGTAGTCGCTAACCCCATTCCAATTGCTGTTTCTAGCTTTTTCGACACGCCCATGAATGGACATAAACCCAGAAACTTCACCAGTACAAAGTTGTTGACCAGCACAGTGCCAACCAACAACAAAAGATATTCGGTCATAATTATATAGTGTTGAAATTCCGATCCCGACATTATCCTGCTTTGCTTGTCCAATAACAACCAACGAAAGATAAGGTTTTCTATTGTTGAGTAAAAATTATACGGGATATTGAATCATTTGTGGGTAAATTGCTGGCGTAAAGGCAAAAAATCGAGTTTACAGAGTGATTAGGGGTGGAAGTGGCGATAGATCGATCAGAGGTTGATGAGGGTTATCGCCAAATAAAAATAGCGTTTGTCTCTCATCCTTGGTCAGTTCTTGTACTTCAATCAGCTCGATCAAAGCGTAAAAACGGCTTACATACTGAACGGTTTCGGCAGGGAGCGTTAGTTTAGAAAACTCTCTGCTTTGTGCCCGTTTTATTGCGCGTGCGACTCGTCCCTCTCCCGCGTTATAGGCAGCGATGGTTAAGGCAAGATCGTCAAATTTGTTATGTAGAAATCGAAGATACTGAATGGCCGCATCGGTACTTGCCTCTAAGTCGAAACGTTGGTCGTTTTGTTGACTGACTTCTAGCCCAAATCGTTGCGCGGTAGCGGGAATAAGTTGCCATAATCCGGCCGCATTAGCATGAGAAATGGCCTTTGGATTAAAGGAGGATTCCAGCATTGGCAGCAAGACCAACAGAGTAGGTAACTCATGGTTTTTCAACTGTTGCGATATCGTTTTGATCAGTGATCGGTTAGCGTTGAGTCGGGCTTGAATCTGCGCTTGATAGGGTAAAAGTACCGCTGTTTCATTAGCGACCTGAGCGGGTAAAGGGGCGGCGTGAGTGACTGAAGCCCACCATGATAGCGCAAGGAGCAAGAAAACGATGCGGTTGAGTCCGCAATCGGATAACGCTGAAATTTTATTCAATCCTTTCCGCATAGGTGTGTGAAGCGGGGCGTTTGAGTTGACTAATCAGCTCATGAAAACTCGCTGAGCTTGCCCCGTTTTCATGATTATATTGCTGGCATTGATCGACCAATGACTGCAAGGTTAACCACTGCTGGTTAATCTGTTTTGCCAGTTGAGCGGGCAGAACCTTAAACAGCCGTTCAACACCTTGTTGATCGGCGGTCAGACCAAGTGTTTTCATGGCCTGACTCCGTATATTTGCATGATGCTCTAACTGTTTAAGCAGTGGCGCTTGCTGATCAATGTTGTGTTGCAAGCTGGTCGCATCGAAGGTCAGATACACATGTTTTTGTGCCTGAAGAAGAACGGCTAACTGACGATAGAGACGAATATCCTCACCAAGGGTACGAAGAAAACCTTGAATAACTTGAGAGGTATTTGTTGCCATCATCTATTCCTCGTGATGTTTATTCGTGACCAGTGTGGAATTGTAAAACGGCTTGAGATAAAGCTTTGGTATTTAGCGTTAACTCACCTTTAGCGAGAGCATTACGTACCATCTCAACTTTGGCGATATCAACATCAGGCAAGCTTGCTAGTTGTGCTTGTGCCTTGTCGAGCGCTGCGGTATTCACGTTAACCACCGCATCATGATTCACTGAAATCGTTGATGTTTCAGCGGTTTTTTTTGCAGATTGGTTCAAGCTGGTTTGTGGGACATGGCCGCCTGCCACTTTATCGATTTTCATGCTGTAAGTCCTAAATCATCTTGGTTACAGGTTTAATGCGACCAGTGCGCAGCAAAATTAAATTTAATTAGAAACTTTTTATAACTACCTGAATTAGGAACCTATTTACGAGTAACAGATCTCTAAAATGATAACCTCAGTCCAAATTTAGAATTGAGTCTCGACCTGATTTATCCCTGTCACCACCGCTTTAATCTCTTTACCCGATGAACTGTTACGAACATCGATTTGTTGCCCATACGCCCCTTGTTCAAGTGCGACACCTTTGGTGCTGGCACTAAATCCATCCTTAGTCGCAGTGATCACGACTTGGTTGCCTTTTTCCACCAACGCGGGAGATTGCAGCTTTCGACCATCGACGATTTGCCCTGAACGGATACGTCGCGTTGCGATTTTAGAGTTGACCTGATCGAGTTGGGTATAGAAATCCTGCTCACGATTTAAGGTACGTTGCTCAAGTGCGAGCTGCGAGGATGTGATTGACTCATCACGGTTGATGGCCGTTTTTGCCACCACAACATTCAGTGTTAGTGCCGACTTAATTGTTACGTTAATTCGCCAATCGACGGTCGCTGATTGGCAACTGACGGAACGTTTCAAGTTGCCTATTGGTAGGATGTTACTGTCACCCGCCTCAATGATTAACGCATTGGGGCAAGTCGGTAAATGATTGACGGCACTGGGTACGCGGATATCCGTGGCCAGATGGTAGTTTTGCCACTGTTTCTGTTCTGCTATCAAGGAAATTTGATGTAGAAACTGTTCGCTAACTGCACGCTTTAGCGCTTGTTCCGTCATCAAATCTTCTGCGCCGCTGACTTTAGGTGCAATCAAAATAAGCGTCGCCATCAAGGTGGTGGCGTAAGGGGAAGTAAATCTGTTCCTCATCCATTTCGTCACTTCCGTAAAGCGGAAGTTGGATTTCCTTTCTTTTTTATAAATCATTGATTTTATTTGTTTATTTTTATGGCATGCATCTTGTTTTATTCCTTCTCGTTCGAGCCGACTGTAAGGAAAAATGCATGGCTATCTCGTTTGAAAATGCGTTAGGAGTTCATCCTGACGCGCTGAATTTTCGGGTTCAGCGTACCAAAGTCCTTGCTAGTAACCTAGCAAATGTTGACACCCCTGGGTATCTGGCTAAGGACCTCAGTTTTACTACGGTTATGAATCAAATCTCGCCTCAAGGTGTACACAAACCTGTGCCCCAATTGCAGATTTCTTCGCAGTATTCGATTCCTTATCAAAACAGCAAAGATGGCAACACCGTTGAGCTTGGCGTTGAACAAGGAAAATTCACCCAAAACAACATGGACTTTCAGACCAGCCTGACTTTTCTCAACATGAAATTTAAAGGTTTGGCGAAAGTGATTGAGGGACGTTAATCATGTCATTTACCGATATTTATTCCATCGCGGGATCCGCTATGAATGCGCAGACCGTTCGACTCAATACCGTCGCCAGTAACCTAGCCAATGCCGATGCAGTCGCGGCTAACCCTGATGATGCTTACAAAGCCTTAAAGCCAGTCTTTGCCACTGTCTACAATAAGACTCAACTCAGCGTCAGCGAAGGGGCTTATCCAAACGCGGAAGTAAGAATTGTCGATGTCGTGCAAAGTGCCGGAAAAGCAGAGAAGCGTTTCGAACCGAGTAATCCGCTAGCCAATGATGAAGGCTATGTTTTCTATCCCGATGTTGATGTGGTGTCTGAAATGGCCGATATGATGTCAGCCACTCGCAGTTTTGAAACCAATGTCGAAGTGCTCAGCAACGTAAAAAGTATGCAGCAAGGCCTGCTCAAACTTGGGCAGGGAAGCTAATGAGTATCGCACCATTTAATGCCCTAAATTCTGATACGCCTTTGGGGTCATCAACTTCCGCTCAACAAGGTATTTCGGGCAACCCGCTAGATATCAACAGCGCCTCTTCGCTAGAGAACGAGTTTATTAGCCTGATGGTGGCTCAGATCCAAAATCAAGATCCGCTAAACCCACTTGATGGCACCGAATACGTCAGTCAGCTCGCTCAGTTTTCGCAAGTTCAAAGTACTGAAAACATGTCGACCATGATGCAAAACAGCATGGTGCTACTCGACAACATGCAGGTGTTGTCTACCGCAGGCTTAGTGGGTCAGACGGTTTATGTCTCAAGTAACGAATTTGAGATGGGTGAACAAGTGCAAAGCGGCAAGGTAGAGCTTACCCACTCCTCCAGTCAGGTGACTTTAGTGGTTAAAGACCAGTTTGGTCAGTCAACCAAAGTTCCACTTGGAGCCCACCCAGCCGGAGACGTCGATTTCTCTATTGATCCACAGAAGCTGGGCCTCAAGCCCGGTAGCTATAGCGTGTCGGTCGAAGTTCAAGAGGGGCAATCTGCGCCAAACATACTGATGGCAGGAAAAGTAGAGCAGGTACGAATTCCCAACTCAGGCGGCGCAGCCTTCGTCAATATTGAAGGTGTTGGCAGTGTTCCCTTCTATCAGATCACTCAGTTTGGTGCTTAACCAATAAGGAATTAAAGAGGTTATTTATGAGTTTTAATATCGCCCTAAGCGGCTTGGATGCAACCAATACCGAGCTCAACACGATCAGCCACAACATCGCCAACGCATCAACGTATGGATTTAAAGGTGCGCGCACCGAATTTGCTGCGGTTTACAATGGTATGCAGCCGGGAGGTGTCGAAGTCGCGTCGATTTCTCAGAACTTCGATAAGAACGGGTCAGTCAGTGGTACTGGACGTGCGATGGATTTGGCCATCAACGGCAGTGGCTTCTTTGTCACTAAAGATACCTCCGGCCAACTTCTTTACACGCGCTCCGGTGTATTTGGTACCGATAAAGATAACTTCGTGACGGGCAACACTGGCGCCCGACTGCAAGGTTACAGTGTTGATAGCAACAACAACTTACTAACGGGCGCCTCTGGTGACATTAAGATTTCTACGTCATCACTCGCGGCCAAAGCGACAGATAAAATGGAGTTTGTTGCCAACCTAGATGCGAGTGCAACCGTGGTTGATCAGACGGTGAACCCTTTTGACCCAAACAATACCGACAGCTTTAACTCTTCATACACCACCAAGGTGTTTGACTCCTTAGGTAATGCCCACACGGTAACGCAATACTTCACCAAAACAGCCGCCAATACATGGGAAGTCAACGTTCAGGTTGACGGCTCTGCCACGCCAGCTTCTACCGTCGCCATGACCTTTAACGCTGATGGCACATTGGCCGCGCCAACAGGCACCTACAATGTCGCGTTTCCTGCTGCGGGTGCCAATGCGATGAGCATCGATATTAACCTAGCTGGTAGCACGCAGTTCGGTGCGTCATTTGGCGTTAGCACCAATAATCCCAATGGTTATACCTCAGGTGAACTAGCGGGAGTGCGTGTTGAAGACAACGGCATGGTCTACGCCACTTACACTAACGGCCAGTCGCAGTTACAAGGACAAGTCGTGTTGGCGGATTTTGCTAACCCGCAAGGTTTGGCGAAAGTGAGTGGCACCGCTTGGACGCAAAGCTTTAGCTCTGGCGCTCCAATTATGGGAGTACCAGGGACGGGAACGTTGGGAGATTTGACACCGGGAGCGCTGGAAGGCTCAAACGTTGATCTCACTAGTGAACTGGTCAATTTGATGACTGCACAACGTAACTATCAGGCCAATGCGAAAACCATTTCGACCAACGACAAGCTGACTCAGGCGCTGTTTAACGCGGTTTAACGGAGTTTCACATGGACAGTTTGCTTTTTACCGCCACTTCGGGGGCAAGTCGGGTTTTACAAGCGCAACACGTACGTTCCAACAACTTATCTAATGCGGACACCGCAGGTTTTCGCGCTGATATGGAACGCGTGTCGAGCATCCCACTTCAGGGTTCAGGATTTGATGGCAGAACCATGGTGGTGACCAACTCGGCATCAACACGCTTCGATGAAGGTGACATCGTCAAAACCGGTCGTCCACTTGACGTAGCGATCATGGGGGATGGCTATCTCACGGTTCAAACCGCCGATGGGCAAGAGGCCTATACCCGAGCGGGTAACATCAAGGTGGATTCTTTCGGTGCTCTAACGATTAACGGTTTTGCGGTAGTCGCTGACGGTGGACCAGTGACGCTGCCGGACTATCAGAAAGTTGAAATCAGTGAACGTGGCCGTATCTCCGTGGTTCCGCCTGGTGGTGGCGCAGAGCTTGAAGTGGGCACGCTCAAATTAGTCAAACCTGATACCAATCAACTGCAAAAGGAGAGTGACAGCCTGCTGCACAGCGTTGATGGCAATCCGTTTGATGCAGATGACACGGTGCAACTAGCTCCAGAACACATTGAAGGCAGCAACGTTTCTGCCATTGACGAGCTACTCAATGTTATGTCGCTAACGCGCAACTTTGAGATGCAGGTAAGGATGATGAAAACAGCCGAAACCTTAGCTCAAGCTGGTAATAAATTAATGTCGTCGCGTTAGGCGGCGTCTAAAGGAGTAGAGAATGCATTCAGCATTATGGGTCAGTAAAACTGGCATGGCGGCACAAGATACCAAGATGACCGCGATTTCAAATAACCTTGCCAACGTCAACACGGTGGGTTTCAAGCGAGACCGAGTGGTATTCGAGGATCTCTTTTACAGCATTCAGCGTCAGCCGGGCGCTCAGGTTGACCAAGTTAATGAACTCCCTTCTGGTGTACAACTGGGTAGTGGCGTTCGAGTGGTGGGGACTCAGAAGGTCTTTACCCAAGGAAATACCCAAAACACTAGCCAAGAACTGGATCTCGCGGTGATGGGACAAGGTTTTTTCCAGATTGAAAACTCAGATGGTCAAATCATGTATACCCGCAATGGCCAATTTCACGTCAACTCAGAAGGGCTAATGGTCAACAGCCAAGGTCTGCCGCTCGAGCCACAAATTCAGATCCCAGACAACGCATTATCACTCTCCGTAGGTGTGGATGGCACAGTCACTGCGACCACGGTGGACAGCAGTACCCCTCAGCAGTTGGGGCAAATTACTCTGGCTAAATTCATCAATCCGGCAGGTCTTGAAGCGGTCGGCGGTAACTTGTTCCGTGAAACAGAAGCAAGTGGTCAGGCTGACGAACTGACCGCTGGCGAAGATGGGGTAGGCAGCATCAAGCAAGGAGCACTGGAAGGTTCGAACGTTCAGGTTGTTGAAGAGATGGTCGACATGATCACCACGCAACGCGCCTATGAAATGAACGCCAAAGTAGTGTCGGCGGCTGACGACATGCTCAAGTTTGTCGCCCAATCTGTTTAGTAACTGAGTGATGATAAAGGAACTGCAAATGAAGGCATTGTTTAAAGTCTGGCCGTTACTCGTGTTGCTAGTGACGGGTTGTGCAGGCAGAGAAGAGTTTACTCCGCCAAAACCTGATGAAGAGAAATACGCCCCACCAGCGCTAGATTACTCCTTGCCAACCCCTGAACACGGCAGCCTTTATCGTCACCAATATACGATGACCTTGTTTCAAGACCGACGCGCTTATCGAGTTGGCGACATGTTGACCGTAGTGCTATCGGAAGAGACAGAGTCGAGTAAAAAAGCCAATACCAAATACGGCAAATCAGCCAATGTCGGATTTGCTGCCCCAAATATTGGTGGAACGACCATTGATGAGCTTGCCGCGAGTATCGATTCTGACCGAAGTTTCGACGGCACGGCTTCAAGTTCACAAGGAAACAAGCTTGAAGGCTCGATTACCGTTACCGTGCATTCAGTGTTGCCAAACGGTGTATTGCGCATCAGTGGCGAAAAGTGGATTCGTCTCAATCAGGGTGACGAATTTATTCGTCTGACGGGCATCGTACGTGTCGACGATATAAGCCGTAACAACCAAGTGCCGTCATCTCGTATTGGTGATGCGCGCATTACCTATTCAGGACGTGGTGCATTAGCAGACAGCAATGCTTCAGGCTGGCTCACGCAATTTTTCAACAGTCCTTGGGTGCCATTTTAATGAAACAACACATCTCATTCTTCTCTACGATTTTACTTATGTTTTCGATTGGAACTGCATCCTCTTCTTATGCCAGCGATACAAGTTTGGCCAAGCAGCGTCGCACCTTGCTAACCGGCATGCTGTTGATGCTCTCGCTGGGAGCCAGCGCTTCCTCACAGGCAGAGGTCTCTATCCCAGTCATGGATTTGGTTGATGTTCAGGGAATTCGTGAAAACCAATTAGTGGGCTACGGCCTGGTGGTAGGTCTAGATGGGCAAGGTGACCGAAATCAGGTCAAATTTACCTCCCAATCGGTCACCAACATGTTACGTCAGTTTGGCGTACAGATTGACGATTCGACCGATCCTAAATTGCGCAACGTTGCCTCTGTGAGTGTCACGGCAACGGTTGAACCTATGGCTGGCCCGGGGCAGAAGCTTAATGTGGTGGTCTCTTCTATTGGTGATGCTAAGAGCTTACGTGGCGGTACGCTGCTCCTAACGCCTTTACGTGGTATCGATGGCGAGGTTTACGCCGTCGCTCAGGGTAATGTGGTTGTCGGTGGTGTGTCCGCTGAAGGGAAAAGTGGCTCAAAGATAGTGATTAACACGCCGACTTCGGGGCGCATTCCGGGTGGGGCAACGCTAGAGCGTGAAGTACCGAGCGATTTCTCCGAGCAACAACATATTGTGCTCAATTTACGCAAACCCAGTTTTACGACCGCGAAAAACATCACTCGTGAAATCAATAATATTTTCGGACCTGATGTTGCGGTTGCGAAAAACAATGTCCGCATCAATATCCGTGCACCTAAAGAGACCCAGCAACGCGTTGTTATGATGTCGATGTTGGAAGAGATTAGCGTAGTCGAAGGGCGTAAGCCTGCCCGAATCGTGTTTAACTCTCGTACCGGCACGGTTGTCATTGGCAAAAGTGTCAAAGTCAGTGAAGCGGCGGTCAGTCACGGTAACCTAACCGTCACGATTGCGGAATCACAACAGGTTAGTCAGCCGAATGCCTTTGCTGATGGAGAGACAACCGTTGTTGACCAGTCTCAGCTTGATGTCAGTGAAGAGCGCGCTCAGATGGCAATCTGGCCACCGGGGACTGAGCTGAATACGATAGTTAACGCTGTAAACAGCCTAGGCGCTACGCCAACGGATTTGATGTCAATTCTTCAGGCATTGCATGAAGCGGGTGCGCTCAATGCAGAGCTGGTGGTGATATAAGGAGCTGGCGATGAAATTTGACGGACTAAACGATAAGACACAAATGAGCTCTGTGCTTTATCACGACAACAGCGCATTGATGCAGATTAAGAACAGTCAGCATGATGGACAAGCTTTGCAAGCCGTTGCTGGGCAGTTTGAGGCGATGTTCTTGCAGTTGGTGCTACGCCAGATGCGCAGTAGCAGCGATGTATTAGCCGACGAAGATAGCCCTTTTTCTAGCCAGCAGCATGGCATGTTCCGTGATATGTACGATGGTCAGCTCGCGATAGAAATGGCAAAGAAACAGAACACAGGCATTGCCGATATGCTGGTGAAACAACTCAGTCCTTCCATTTCAGAAGTCGCTTTCTCACCTATGGCGTTCAAGGCATCGGCCAACGAGCACTTAATGGAACAGGAATCACAACTTAAACCTGTTGAAGAGGGTAAACAGGCACAGCCTCTTCATTCCACACAAGAAACGGTCGCCTCAGTAAGACAAATGTTGGGAGAGGTGAGTGTCACTACCGCCTTTGCCCAGCCCCTGATTCGAAAAATGGAGCTGTAAATGAGTTTGGTTAATATTGCCTTGTCAGGCCTTAATGCAAATCGCGTGGCACTGGACGTGACCGCACAGAATGTCTCCAATATCAACACACCAGGATACAGTCGTCAGCAAGCGTTGATGACCTCAATCGGTGCGGGAAAGTACGACAAACTCAGTGCTGGTATGGGCGTAGAAGTCGCGAGTATTCGCCGCGTCACCGATCAGTTTTTAATTAAGCAGACTTGGTCAACCAATAGCCTTTCTGCTTATGCGACCCGCTATACCACCAATATGAGTCAGTTGGAAAACACCTTAGGTGCAGATGGTTTTAGCCTCTCAGCAGGGCTAGATAGCCTATTTTCAGCACTCAATGATGCGACTGTTAAGCCAGAATCCATTCCCTACCGTCAGCAAATCATCAATGAAGCAGAAGCATTGTCACGTCGCTTTAATACCCTTACGGAATCACTGCACAGCCAACACAAAGATATGAGTGATCAGCGCAGTGCGGCGGTATCACACGCCAATAGCCTGATGGCTAATATTGCAGATGTAAATAAGCAGATTGTTGAGATGCAAGGAACGGGAGGCAATCCTGCACAACTGATGGATGAACGAGATGCACTGATTGGCGAGCTATCAAAAGTTGTGGAAGTGAAGACGACGGCTCAGGGTGACGGCAGCCTTCAGGTGACACTCGTTTCTGGACAACCACTGGTAATGGGTAGTGATGCCGGACAACTAAAGGTTTTGCCTGACCCAAGTGATGCCTATCTAGCCGATATGCAGGTTCAGTTCGGCAACCAAAGCTTTGCGATTTCTGGCTCGACTGGCGGACAAATCGGCGCAATCAATGATTATCAGACCGAGGTGTTAAAGCCTTATCAGGTGGCAATTAATGATATGGCTAAAGCTCTTGCGGATGAGTTCAATGCTGTTCTGACGACAGGAACGGATCTCAACGGTAACCCAGGCACAGCACTGTTTAGCTACGATCCCGCGAACCCAGCTTCGAGTCTGACAGTCACGGCTTTACAGCCAAGTGAGTTGGCGCTGTCTGGGGATGGTAATCCGGGCAACGCAGATACCTTGGACGCGTTAATTGCTCTTAGTAACAAAGCGGTTGCCGTGACGGGGTTTGGCTCATTGAGTCTCAACGATGCCTTTACTGCGATGGTTGGTGAAACGGCCATTAGAGCACGTCAGGCGGATTCAGATTATCAGGCGAAACTGACGATTAATCAGCAAGCAATCGCCGCGCGAGACAATGTGAGTGCGGTAAACAGTGATGAAGAAGCCGCTAACCTGATGACATTTGCTAATGCGCATAACGCCAATATGAAAGTAATCAGTACAGCCAACCAGCTATTCGACTCAGTACTAAAGTTATTCTAGGGATAGGGAACAGACATGCGAATTAGTGATACTCAATTTAGCCAGATGATGTTGCAAAGTCTGCAACTCAACAATGCAGGTCTAGGCAAAGTGATGCAACAGATGGCAACGGGTGATCGATTAACGAAATTATCGGATGATCCAATGGCCTCAATACAGTTACTGAATCTAGACCGAGAAGGCTCCGCAATCACTCAATACCAATCCAATATTGCTGCCGTGAAAACTGCGTTGTCGAGTCAGGAAGTCCACTTAGATTCGGTCAACGAAAGCTTGAAAAGCATCAACGATCTCGTTCTTTGGGGTGCCAATGGCACGTTAACAGACGATGATCGGGTTGGGATCATTACAGAGTTAGAGAGTTTACGATCGTCTATCGTCTCGTCTTTCAATGCTCAGGATGAAGAGGGACGTTACCTGTTCTCCGGTACGAAAACGGATACCCCTGCCTTGTCTAATGCTGGTGGCAGTTACGTAATCGACGGCAATAACGATAAACGTGTGGTGACCGTAGCCAAAGGCGTTAGCATGGAAGCCAACATGACCGCTCAAGAAGTACTAGACCTAGGTGGTAACAATGTCCTTAATCAGTTGGATGACTTAATTGCTGAGTTTAAAGCCCCAACTGCGGCCTTTCGTACGACGGTGGAGTCCACCCTATCGGCGATTGAATCGACATCAGGAAATGTTCTTAGCGCGCTAACCGAATTGGGCGGACGCCACAACAACCTAGATCTAATGAACAGTGCTCACGGTGAAAACAAACTGTTTGTCGATAAAGTCACGAGCGATCTATCTGCGCTCGACTACGGCGAGGCATCGGTACGTTTAAGCAACTACATGGCAGCCTTGCAAGCAACTCAAGCCAGCTATATGAAAATTAATGATTTGAGTCTATTTAATCGAATCTAGTTGGGAGGAATACCGCTATGGTAATGAGTACCGTTGAGGTTCGTCCTCACAATGTCAGGCTGACAAGCTCGGAGCAAGCATCCATATCTCCGCCGCGATCCTCTTCAGAGTCTAGCCAAAAAATTCCTCGCGCAGTCACCGTTCAGCCACAGGCACCAGCATCGTTTTCGGTGTCTGGTGTTTTGCTGACTCAAGGGCAAAGAAACGCGACCTCAGTGCAGATCGCATACAAATCACTTCATGCGATAGGTGGTGAGCTGAGCGCTATAAAAAAGGGTTTAACTCAGGCCATGAATGTAGGTAGCTCAAGCAACAACACTGAGTTACAGCAAAAGCTAGCGCGAGCGAAAGATAACATCACTCAGATATTGGAAGCGGCGCGTTTTGATGGCAGTAAAGTGATCGATAACCAGTTGAAACTCAACATTGATCGTTCTGATATTCGCCGTTTTTCCATCCCAGGACTGAACGTACATCGCCTAAGTGACAAAGCCGAGCAAATTCGGCTGGACTTTCCTAATGGCAACGCCGTCATGGTTCAGTTTGATGGGCGCTCTGATGGCAAACAGACAGTGAAAATGTTGGATAGAAGTTTGATACCGCTAGGTCTGCGTGCTGCATTGTCGGATGATGGTACCATCTTGTTTGAATCTTCAGAGAAACAGTACCAACAGATGCACAATAAAGTGATGGTGACAGGTCAGGGGCATCGCTTTCCTGCGGGACAGTCGAACATGATGACCATCAAACCTGAACCAGAAGGTATTGCGGAACTCAGTTTTGATCTTGCCTCGCGCGATGGCATCAAACAGACGATTGCTAAAGTAAATCAATACTTGCGACAAGTTCAGACTGGGCTGACTCAAAGCAAAAGCATAGGCTCAGAGCTAAGCGCCCAGATGGAGATGATTTCACGTCAATCCAATGTACTTAACGCTGAGCAAGTCAGCAGTGAGTTAGATCGTTTCTCTTCAAACCAAGCAACGTTTTCCAATGCCTTCCAAGCCCTTAATGCTCAAGCGAATGTGAAACGTCATTCTGTGGTCGCGCTGTTGCGCAGCTAACGATAACGAACTCACGCATACCTCGTCGCCGATTTAAGGAAATAAATCCGTGTCATGGGTTTATTTCCCCAATTGATACATTTGAAACTCAATCTTTCTTTATATTAACCACCTTTATTAGGTTACATTTTGCAGCCTAATTGCCTTTCACTTCACTTAACTAATTGATTGTTAATTGAACTAATGTGCAAGCCATTGCATTATAGAGAGACGTAAGACGGCAATTTGTCGGTTAATAAGAGTTAGGCTTCTAGGAGGAGTACTAGATGATAAGACAGGCGTTTTGGGCTTTTCTACGTCTTGTAGTTGTTTTATTTCTATACCTGCCCGTAGCGTATGCGTTTTTGATCATTATTCAAACCTCTCGTCCTCGATTCCTCGAAATGAACTGGGATGCTTACATTTGGTTTACGGTCTTGCTATTGGTCGTAGGTTATTGCTTGCTTCGTTTTTCACGCACAAAAGAATTTGGGAAGCTGTTTCTAATTAGTGTACTCGGGGTCTATGTCCTAATGATGTATGAAGGTCAGTCTTATACACTCAGTACCCAGAACATATCAGCGAATGCCTTGTACGTGGCTTTTCTGTTCTTGATTCCTGCAATTCACTTTATATTGCCTTCAGTATGGACGAGACCGTTTTTGTTTTTGCTTCCTGTTAGTGCTTTGAGTTGGTTTTTACGAATGTCGATATATCAGCCAGTTTGTTTTTCTTATGAGATATACGTAAGTAAGTCAACGTTAAGTCCAGAGCAGTACGATAAGGTTTTTGAATTAGTGCTACAAAGCTTCCCAACTACGTTTATCGGTGGGTCAATGGCATTTGGGCTATTAATCCCATATTGGTTCGCATTGTATGGTCCTAACCCCGCCTCAACGTACAGAAGCCTAACAAAATTTAAGGTATCAAGATACTTTTACTAATCAGATAGAAACGATTTTTCGTAATACCCTAAATCGTTTTTGCCCCAAAACGTTTTAGCGGGATGATCTCCTTAAAATGCTGAACGTCGTTTTTCCTTAGAAAATCTTATCTGGAATGCGTGCGCAGATTGGTCTCACCTTGAACGCATGGCTATGACGCTCGTTCTAGACGCGTGATGACCGAGCGCACCATGAGCTTTGACGCTGAGCCAGATACCACCTCTGACGGTAACAAGGGTAATAACGGCAGGGGCAAAGGCAAGGGACAAAGCAGCACCAGCAGTGTCACACAATCAGGCGTGATTATTCTCTACAGTCACTATGACGGTCGCCAAGAGCAAGGCCAGTGGCAACACGCAGGCCATGGCTTTGAGGTGTTCCGCTCGCTCACGTTGCTCCCACAAGCCAACTTGCCGTATGCACAAGTGTTGTATCAAAGTCTTTCTGACAGCAAGTCACAGCTTGTGAAAGCCAGCGGGACAAAAGGCGCTGATGCCTCTAACCTATACGTGCATCATGACCATTTAGGCAGTGCGATACAGGTGTTGGATGACACTGGCACCCAAGCCATGCGCTTAGGTTACAGCCCGTTTGGTCAGGTGTACCGTAAACACAACGACAAAACGCAGTGGAAGATTAACGCGGGAGTAAACGCCAACAAGCAACTTGGTCAGTTGATGCCATATCAGTACACGGGGGGTTACACAGATGGCAATACGGGATTAGTGCACTTTGATGCCCGTTGGTATAACCCACACACCAGCCGCTTTGTACAACCTGATTACTGGAATCTGAAGAACACCTACCTACCCTCAGAGATTCAGCATGAGTTGATGCGCTATACGGGGCTTAATGCGAGTCAACTGCTACGTGATCCAAGCCAACAACTGGCATTCGGGTATGTGAGTGGTAATCCGTTGAGTTGGGTGGATCCGTTTGGGTTGTGTATACCAGAAGGTGCAACAAGCCAATTTGCTAGAGACGAATACGAAATTCAATACACCGTCAACGAAATTGAAAAAAACTTATCCTACAACATGAATGAAGGTTCGTTTGTTGACTCGATAAAAAGTAAGATCAGAGTTGGATACATTATTAATTTTAGCATAGAGAACGTTTTCAGTGCCACTATCGACCTAGGCTCTGTAAGGCTATCTGATAAAATTGGGTCGGAGTGGACTCAAAATGGGCGGATTGATACATATTCAGAAGGTAGAACTAAAGTTGAGCTAGGAGTGCCGTTACTTGGGAGTGCTTCTGTTACAAACAAAACCAAAGATAACGGTGAAACATGGGAGTATAGAGAATTGGAACTCAATAAAGGTCTCTTGCCAGAGGTAATCACTAGCGGTGAGTTGGAAGGTAGTACCTTCGATATATCATTCGGAATTAGTATTGTTTATGAAGATACCATTACAGTAAAGTGATAATTATGCTGAAATCAAGACGCACCTTGGATGTAGCAATGGCCGCAGGGGCTGTTTCTTTAACTATATCCACTGTAATTTGGTACTTTTATGACCCTAGTGGATCTGATTCAAATTTAATCAAGTTTCTGTTTTTTCTACTTTCCATCCCAACAGGTATTTGTCAAATTTATATGTATAGTATCTTATGGGGGCGGTATAGGTGGAAATTGTTATATGCACTACCAGTAATTGTTGTTCCTATTGTTTGCGCTATTACGTTTACCTTTGGCGTATACGGTTTTTATTCATATCTTAGATATGTAGAAAATAGTAAAGCATAAGTGTTTGATGAAATTGGAAGGCTGACAGCATTAGGTTGCTTTTAGCCTTTGACTTAAACAAACAGCCTAACTTGTATAGCTAGGCTGTTATCTATAGAACGAAACATCGTAGAGGTACTCAAGCCATGCGCTTAGGTTACAGCCCGTTTGGTCAGGTGTATCGCAAACAGAACGACAAAACGCAGTGGAAGATAAACGCTGGAGTAAACGCCAACAAGCAACTCAATCAGTTAATGCCAATACACTGGTAAGTTAACAGAAAGTCACACGGGTCTCGTACAAATGAATGCGCGTTGGTACAACCCTCATACGCACAGTTCGGTTTCAGTGATACTGAACACTCCCATAAGCGACATTTGCATACTTTTGGTAATTAATGCTTTGTTAAATCAGCACGATTGCTAAAACGGAAATGCCCCATTGTTTGTTATCACTGAAGTTAATTAACTTCTTTTGGATGAAAGTTTCCCTTACCTGTAGTTATCCGAGCGAGCGTCGTCGTGAGCTTTTTAAAATTATGCGTCATTTTGCAATCTAATACCCATTCCCTCTCATTAACCTTTTGATTGTAAATTGAACTGTAATTGGAAAGATTGCATGATGGGAGTATGAAAAACGGCTAAAAGCCGTTTAGAAAGCGTTATACCCCATTGGAGGATTAATACTTGAGTATTGGAAATGAATGGCTGATCTTCGAAGAAGACCACTTGCCTTTGAGAGATGAATTGATCGAAAGTGTTTCAACAATAATTCAGTTCAGTTTGCCTCAAGATTACGTTGAGTGCGTCAAGTATTATCACGGTGGACAACCGAAAAACGGAAGTTTGTCGATTGATGTCGATGGTTCATCTTGGGGTATTGGCTTTGGTGAATTATTAACTCTTGACCCGCTAGAAAGTTGCACAAACGTTATTTCATCACTTTCAAAGTTGCGCAAAATACACGGTATATCAAAGAACTACTTGCCAATCGCTATTGGTGCTGGAGGTGACTATCTTTGCTTAGACTATTCGGACAGTATTACTAATCCAACAGTGGTGTTTTGGTTTCATGAGCTTGAAGGGGAAGACGCAATATTTCCTGTTGCAGATACATTCACACAAGTATTGGATATGTTAAAGCCATATGATGAATAGGGTATAACAAACGACTATGGCCTCAACATATTTTTCCTAATCTGACAGAAAAGCTATAGCGCATCAGTTCTAAAACGTTTCTGTCCAACAACGAGCTAGCTTCCATGGCTTGCTTTTTCCGCCCTTTTATTGGTCCCGTCAAAAAACTAAATGGATAAATAGTCGAATTTTCCTCAATTGTCGATTATGTGACCTTTTGCCTAGGGTTTGTCCTTTGGGTTTGTTGATAACA
>NZ_JBNJOF010000030.1:0-28845 GCF_050113875.1 Vibrio sp. TRT 1302
GGAGCGACACACGAGGTTCGAACTCGTGACCTCAACCTTGGCAAGGTTGCGCTCTACCAACTGAGCTAGTGTCGCATCAACAACGTTTCCGCTGTTCAGGGCTGCGAATTATAAGTGCATTTTTTTGTGATGCAAGTCCTTCATGCAAAAATAATCTATTTTTTTTTCGTTTGGATAAAAAGCGCACACCAATAGACAAACAAGCTTGATATTTATACAGAACCTAGGCTTCGCATGATGAAGTTTAAGTCTGAACAAGAGTTTAAAATGCGATGTTGTACAGCCTTTTACGCCATGTAGGTCGCAGGCCAATCACATTTTATATATAACTAGTGTTTATAAATCCCCCAAACGAATCATGCAGTTAAGCGTTGTCGTGGTAGGTTCTCTTATCTATGTCATACCTCAAGCACTATTGGAAAGCCCTGATATCCGTGGTTCTGGTCGCCTTCATTGTTGGATGTGGCTCGATCCCGAAACCTGTACGCAACTTGGGTAAAAGTGATGTGGATTTTGTCATGGACGTTCACGCTCGACAATTGAAAGAACAAATGGTCGAGCTAACCCGCAAACTGTATGTCCGAAATCCGATCCAGCTAAAGAAAAATCCTCAAGCAACCATCGACAGCCGTATCGCACAAATTTTTGGTGCTGAAGATAGTATCGAACTCCCTCCGCTCATTTTTGACGAACTTAACGGAGTCACCGGGATTGACGCGATTTTGCTGAGTTTTGATGACAACTATCAAGGTGATAGGGTGTTTGCCGCGATCGTCGGTTTGTCCGAGATGCTCAGACGCTCATACAACCACCAGCAAGAATTCTTTATTCTCGATTCTCTAGATGAGCAATCTCTCTACAACAGCGCTCGCAATATCGAAGTGTTTGTTTGGCGTCTCTATCATCGCAAAGACAGCGAAGGTAACCCTCTCATCTACAGTAATTCCTTCGATGAAGATGGATCCGACATAAGCTTTGATCGCCTATTTTCCAAGATGGTTATGATTCAAGACATGATGGCTTTGATTGTCGCCGACAAGACGAATCGAAGCATTACTAAGGTTGTACAAGGCGTCGCTCAGTTCGCTTTCCTGCCAGTCCCTTAATCGCACTTAGCTCAGATAAAAATAGAGCCAGCAAGTATGCTGGCTCTATTTTGTTAGATTGAAATAATGGTATTTCGGTAGTATTGCAGCTCTGCAATCGACTCTCGAATGTCATCCAAGGCTAAATGACTGCCTTTCTTCGAAAATCCGTCCAGTACTTCAGGCTTCCAACGGCGAGTCAGTTCTTTCAACGTACTCACATCAATGTATCGGTAGTGGAAATACTCTTCTAACTCAGGCATGTGTTTGTAGAGGAAACGGCGATCTTGCCCAACACTGTTACCGCATATTGGTGATTTGCCTTTCGGCACCCATTTTTCTAGAAATTCTATTGTTTGACGAACGGCTTCTTTCTCATCAATCTTACTATTGCGAATACGCTCGACTAAGCCACTACCGGTATGGGTTGTGGTACACCATTCATCCATTTTTAGCAGTTCTTCTTCAGGCTGATGAATGGCAAGTACGGGTCCTTCAGCTAAAATATTCAATTCACTATCGGTGACAATGGTAGCGATTTCGATGACTTTATGAGTTTCAGGGTCTAGTCCTGTCATCTCTAAATCTATCCAAATCAAATTCTGATCGCTAAAGGACATAAATCGTTGCCTATTGGTTTTCTGATAAAAAAGGTACTATACCCAAATTCCGATACCCAAGATAGTTTGAGATGATCTCCTTCTTGCTGGTATCACTCAATAAATTAATCAATTGAAGTAGAGAAACGTGGCTAAAAAGAAAAAGCTAACCAAAGGTCAGGTAAGGCGCGTGCGTCATAACCAGAAGCGCAAACTCGATCAAGAAGAGTCAATCCAGTGGGATGAATCTATGCTTGGTAACAGTAAGTCTGGCCTGGTTATCACTCGTTTTGGGCAACACGCAGATATCGAAGATCTTGAAACCGGTGACATTCAGCGTTGTAACTTACGTCGTGGCATTGAAACCTTAGTGTCTGGCGATAAGGTCATTTGGCGTCCGGGTCTCGAGTCAATGGAAGGGATCAGTGGTGTTGTCGAAGCCGTAGAGCCTCGAACCTCTGTACTAACACGCCCAGACTACTATGACGGCCTTAAACCTGTGGCTGCCAACGTTGATCAAATGGTGATCGTTTCTTCTGTTTTGCCCGAGTTATCGCTCAATATCATTGATCGCTACCTAGTTGCTTCTGAAACGCTAAACATTGCGCCGCTGCTGGTTCTGAACAAAATTGATTTACTAGAAGAACAACAGCTCGCTGAATACAAAACATGGTTAGCCGAATATGAGAAAATTGGCTACAAGGTACTCTTTGTAAGTAAACAGACAGGCGAAGGCATCAAGGAGCTAGAAACCGAGCTTACCGACCGAATTAACATTTTCGTTGGACAGTCTGGTGTGGGTAAATCCAGCCTAGTTAACGCATTGATGCCTCAGTTCAATGTGGAAGAAGGTGAAATTTCTGAGAACTCAGGCTTAGGTCAACATACAACTACAGCTTCTCGCCTTTACCACATTCCGACAGGCGGTGATTTGATTGACTCGCCAGGGGTGCGTGAATTTGGTCTTTGGCATTTGGAAGCGGACGAAATCACTAAAGCCTTCGTAGAATTCCGACCTTTCCTAGGCGGCTGCAAATTCCGTGACTGCAAACACAATGACGATCCTGGTTGTGCATTGCGCCAAGCTGTCGAAGAGGGTGACATCAACCAAACTCGCTTCGACAACTATCATCGAATCTTGGAGAGCATGGTGGAGATGAAAGCCAATCGCCAATATTCTCGAAACAAAAAAGCCGATTTATAATCGCAAATTTGTAAGCAAACTATCGCAACTACTGACTTTTGGGTGCAATTTGAGTAACATCTCGCGCCCAGAATATAGTCAATCAAGCAAATAACATTGGAATTGAACACAATGGATAAGATTAAAGTTGGACTGCAATATTGGATTCCACAACATGGCCTAACACGCTTAGTGGGCAAGCTAGCTTCTGCAAAGGCTGGCGGTCTAACAACAGCGATCATTCGCTGGTTTATCAAACAGTACAACGTCAACATGGACGAGGCGCTTCACTCTGATCCTAAGCATTTTAAGACGTTCAATGAATTCTTTGTCCGTGAACTCAAAGAGGGAGCGCGACCTATCACTGAGGGTGAGTCAATCATTACTCATCCAGCTGACGCGTGCGTGAGCCAGTTTGGTCCAATCACAGATGGAAAACTAATCCAAGCAAAAGGTCACGACTTTTCTGCTCAAGAACTGCTCGGCGGCGACGCAGCTCTAGCTGCAGAGTTTGCAGAAGGTGAGTTTGCCACTCTTTACTTGTCACCACGAGATTATCACCGTGTACATATGCCATGCGATGGCACATTGCGTCAGATGATCTACGTACCTGGCGACCTGTTCTCTGTAAACCCACTGACAGCAGAAAACGTGCCTAACCTATTTGCTCGCAATGAGCGCGTTGTGTGTATTTTTGATACCGAATTTGGCCCTATGGCACAGGTACTTGTTGGCGCAACCATCGTAGGCAGTATTGAGCAAGTCTGGGCAGGTACGGTAACACCACCTCGCGGTAACACGGTATACAAGTGGGATTACCCTGCTGAAGGTGATAAATCCGTTATTCTCAAGAAAGGCGAAGAGATGGGCCGCTTTAAACTTGGCTCAACTGTCATCAACTTGTTTGCAAAAGATGCCATCGTGTTTGATGAGTCTATGCAGAATGGTCAAGCAACCGTAATGGGTACGGCCTACGCTCATACTAAGCAAGCGTAAAATTAGTACCAAACCGGCAAATATTATCAGCCCCGAAAGTTCGGGGCTTTTTATTGACGCAAAACAAATCCCACTCAACAAATTCAATTGTTTAACAAAACTCTAGACTAGCTCTAAGACCTGACATTGTTTGTAAATTAATCTATAGCCTCATCAAGTTATCTGTGAGGTCACCTTCTCTATGCCCAAGGTAGAATCAGGAATCGTCATCAAACTCTTAGTCAGTTTCGGTCTGCCCATTGCTGTGTTGTTTATGCCTATCGATTGGATTCCGATTGATGACTTAACATTGATTCAGCATCGCTTACTGGCCATTTTTCTTCTTGCTGCGCTACTGTGGGTATTAGAGCCCGTTCCAGTTTTTGCTACATCGATACTCATTATTGCGCTTGAGCTGGTTATGATTTCGAACAAAGGACTCCACTTGTTCCGAACGCCACCTAGTGGGCATGATCTTGGTGAACTAATGAATTACACCGATATCTTCAGTGCGTTCTCTTCACCGATCATTATTCTTTTCATGGGCGGCTTTGCGCTTGCTATTGCAGCCTCAAAGTATGAACTTGATAACAACCTTGCGCGCGTTCTACTCAAGCCATTCGGCCACCAGCCTAAATTCATCATGCTAGGTCTAATGCTCATTACCGCCATTTTCTCAATGTTTATGTCTAACACGGCTACTACGGTGATGATGCTTGCACTACTTGGTCCGATTGTCGCTTCTGCACCAAAAGGAGATTTGGGCATCAAGGCTCTGGTACTGTGCATCCCTATCGCAGCAAATACAGGCGGTATCGCAACACCAATTGGTACACCACCAAACGCGATTGCACTTCAATATCTGACAGGCGAAAACAGTATCGACTTCCTTAGCTGGATGATGATGGGCTTACCGTTTGTCATTGTTCAACTGACTATTGCTTGGTTCTTGCTGCAAAAACTTTTCCCTTCCTCTCAGCAAACCATGAAACTAAAACTTGATGGTCAGTTCCAGAAGAATTGGAGAGCCATTGTGGTCTACGCAACGTTCGCGACGACCATCCTGCTGTGGATGACAACCAAGATTCATGGCATGAACACCTATGTCGTCTCCATCATTCCTCTAGCCGTATTTACCTTAACGGGCATTATGGGTAAAGCCGAACTGAAACTGATTAACTGGGATGTACTCTGGCTGGTTGCCGGGGGGATAGCGATTGGTATTGGTCTTGATAAAACAGGGCTTGCGTCAGCTCTGGCACACGCAGTTGATTACGAGTCGTTGTCTCCGATTGCCGTTGTTCTGACCATGTCGCTCATCTGTTGGCTGATGGCAAACTTTATGTCTAACACCGCAACGGCAAACTTATTGATGCCCATTGCTGCGGCTATTGGTGCCTCTATGGAAAGTCTTGCTTCTGTTGGTGGATTACAGGCTCTACTCGTTGTCGTCGCATTTTCAGCCTCACTGGGCATGATTCTACCAGTCTCTACACCACCAAACTCTTTAGCTTATTCAACCGGATTAATTGAAAGTAAGGATATGGCAAAAACAGGTCTCATCATCGGTGTGATTGGGTTGTCGATTGTCTATGCCGGTGCTCTGCTTCTGACTTAAGACAGAGAGTTGGGTTTGGTTGTTCTTCTCAACGAAACCCAACTCAATAAACCTTACAAATAAAGTGGTTAATTAGTAAATTCAATACATGGATCACCTCAATTAACCAATTTCGGATATAAAATCAGTCGGATATAAAAGTACCCCCTTCTCACTGTCAAAGTGAGAATATGTGGCGGTCATTGCTATCTAGAGACATACGTCTATTCCCTGTCGGCTCACTCGATAGCTTTCACTCCGCCCTTCTCGTTTTATTGTCTCTGTTATGAAGGAAAGGCAATGAGAAATACAATCAAACTAAAAATTCAGATAGCGATTGCGATCGTCATAGCGGTTGTCTCAGGAGTTCAAGCTTGGATTTCCGTCAGTCAACTGAAACAAGAAACCACCTCTGCGCTCAATAGCGAGATGGCGAATATCAGCCATGCAACTTCCCGTTACATCAGTGACTGGCTTGCTATTCGAAGCGACATGATGCTTGCCAATGAAAAAACCATCGTAGAATCAGATGACTCAGATAGAGAGATGCTACTGACCAAACGCGCTGGTGACTTTCTTTCTGTATATGCGGGATTTGATGATGGCTCGATCGCCTACGGAGACAAAACGGAAGATTGGCCTGCGGACTATGACCCAAGAACTCGTCCTTGGTACAAAGATGCTATGACCGCATCCGGTTTAATTATTACCGAACCTTATCAAGATTTTGATGGCAGTATTGTGGTCAGTTTCGCCAAAGCATTTTCTGGCAACAAAAACGGCGTATTAGCCGCCGACCTGACAGTAACAAACATCATTAGCGAGGTACTCAACATCTCGCTAGATAACGATGGCTTTACTTTCTTAGTTGATGGTAATAACAACATTGTTGCCTATAAAGATGAAAAGCTCAGTCAGCAACCACTGACCAAGCTCAACCCTAACCTGACAAGTGAAAAAGTCAGTGAGCTGGTTGCAGCTTCAGCGATCTCGACCATCAGTTGGCCAGGAAAAAATGAGCAACTTATCTATGTCGTTAACGTCCCGACAACGGATTGGTCCCTCGGCATAGTGGTAGACAAAGAACTGGCTTTCGCTTCAGTGACGGAACAAATTCAGTTTACCGCTCTCGCATCCATTGTGCTTTATTTGGTGATTGCAACGTTCAGTACCATTACCGTCACCCGTTTGCTCAAACCACTGCAAGAGTTGTCCGCTTCGCTTCTTGAACTCTCAAAAGGTGAAGGCGATCTCACCCAAAGAATTGAAATCAAACGTCAAGATGAAATCGGTGAAGTAGCGGAACACGTCAACCATTTCCTCGAACAGCTGCAAACCATGATTAGCGGCATCATAAATCATAGTAACACCTTAACGCAGCAAGCGATTCAGGCTAACCAACTGTCTGAGCAAGCCACTCAGCAGATAGAAGCTCAGCAAAGCGACGTGAATCAGATTGCCACGGCGATTCATGAAATGTCAGCCACTGCTGCAGAAGTGGCAAGCCATGCAGAGATGACTGCAACGGCCTCGCAAACGTCATCTTCAGCCTGTCAAGATGGCCATGTGGTCATAGAAAAGAATCGCCAAGCCATTGTAGAGCTGGCGAATCAAGTCAACTCAGCATCAGGGGTCATTTCGGAGCTAGAGAGCAACACCAAAAGCATCAATCAGATTTTGTCGACCATTCAGGAAATCGCCGAGCAAACTAACTTGCTAGCCCTGAACGCGGCAATAGAAGCGGCACGTGCTGGAGAGCAAGGTCGCGGATTCGCGGTTGTTGCTGACGAAGTTCGCGTACTAAGCCAACGTACTCATGGCTCAACCGAAGAAATACGCAACATGATCGAGACATTGCAAAACAACACCAAACTCGCGGTGAATAGTATGCAAAGCAGCACTTCGCTTGCAGACACAAGCGTTAACTATGCTCAACAAGCCGCAGAAAGCCTCGCTGATATTACCGAAGCGATTACGGCCATCAATGACATGGCACTACAAATTGCTAGTGCTGCCGAAGAACAACGTGCGGTGAGTGAAGACATTAGTCGCAACACTCAGGGTATCAAAGACGCATCTGACGTTCTGGCAGAACAAGCGATTCAGAGTAGTGCGAGTGCGAACAACATGCGCCACTCGGCTGAAACCATGCGAGCAGAAGTGGGACGCTTTAAGGTTTAACGCTTTGTTTTAAGTCTATTTTGATGCATATTGTCAGCCTGTATTACTCCCACATCACAAGGACATGGAGTCGATGGGTTATGAATGGCTGGCACTGGCAGCTGCGTTTTTATGGGCAGTTGCCAGCATACTCTCGGTGGTTCCGGCTCAGCACTTAGGCACGTTTGCTTATAGCCGTTGGCGTATGGGATGTACCTCCGCTATCCTCGCGTCGATTGCGCTCTTTACAGGCGGCTGGGCTAGCGTAGAAAGCAGCGCCATATCTGCGATGATGCTATCTGGTGTGATTGGTATCTTCATCGGTGATACGGCGCTATTTGCGTGCTTGAATCGTATGGGTCCACGACAAGCTGGCTTGCTGTTTTCGTGTCACGCGGTCTTTTCTGCCATTCTCGGTTACTTCTTGTTTAGCGAGACCATGACTCATCTAGAGCTATTGGGTTCTGGGTTGGTATTCTCAGGCGTATTAACGGCAATCTTCTTTGGTAGAAAAGGTCAGTCCAATAACCAATTAGAGTCCATAAATGGCAAAGTCTGGGTTGGCGTTTGCTTAGGACTGTTGGCAGCCCTGTGCCAAGCACTGGGAGGCATCATAGCCAAACCTGTAATGCAAACTGAAATCGACCCCATCGCGGCATCGGCAATGAGAATGATGACTGCATTTGCTGCACACTGCTTGTTTTATCTAACAGGCGCAAAACTCGCTCGTGCTACTCGCCCAATCAATATCAAAATCTTCTCTATTACCGCCCTTAACGGCTTCCTCGCTATGGCGGTTGGGATGACACTTATCCTTTATGCACTTCAGCAAGGGAATGTGGGTATGGTTGCTCTGCTCTCTTCGACGACACCTATCATGTTGTTGCCTATACTTTGGATTTATTCAGGTAAACGCCCTAACCGCTTCGCATGGATTGGGGCGATTGTCGCGGTTGCTGGTACTGGGATACTGGTCAGCTAGTAGCGATTATAACAATAGGTATTTCCGACTTTCTTTTTTCATTAGACACGTGAAAATGGAGCAATTGAAGCAAGTCACTCGGACGGTGTAATTTGAATACATTTTGAGTCGGGTGAAAGATAGCAACATTATTTAGCAAACAATATTTGATCTTAACCTACAGTTTTGGTTAAAAAGTGTAGTAAAATTACGCTAATTTTGTTTCCAAAGTTACTTTGAAATTTGACGAGGTCATCACTATGACAGCTAAGAAGCCAATGGCTCTAGTTATTCTTGACGGTTACGGACACCGTGAAGAAACTGCAAGCAATGCGATCGCTAACGCTAACACTCCTGTATTAGACGGTCTGTTTGCTAACAATCCAAATACTCTAATCTCTGCTTCTGGCATGGATGTAGGCCTACCTGACGGTCAAATGGGTAACTCAGAAGTCGGTCATACCAACATCGGTGCTGGCCGAGTGGTATACCAAGACCTTACTCGTATCACGAAATCAATCTCTGACGGTGAGTTCACGGAAACCGCAGCTCTAGTAGAAGCGATCGATTCAGCGGTTAAAGCAGGTAAAGCCGTTCACATTATGGGGCTAATGTCTCCAGGTGGCGTACACTCTCACGAAGATCACATCTACGCAGCCGTTGAAATGGCAGCAGCACGTGGCGCAGAAAAGATTTACCTACACTGCTTCCTTGATGGCCGTGATACGCCACCACGCAGTGCAGAAGGCTCTCTACAACGCTTCCAAGACCTATTCGCTAAACTAGGCAAAGGTCGTGTTGCATCTCTAGTTGGCCGTTACTACGCAATGGACCGTGACAACAACTGGGATCGCGTTCAAGTAGCTTACGACCTACTCACTCAAGCTAAAGCAGACTTCACTTATGATTCAGCAATCGCTGGTCTTGAAGCCGCTTACGCTCGCGAAGAAAACGACGAATTTGTTAAAGCAACTGCAATCAAAGCTGACGGCCAAGAAGATGCAGTAATGCAAGATGGCGATGCGGTTATCTTCATGAACTACCGTGCTGACCGCGCTCGTCAAATCACACGTACTTTCGTACCTGATTTTGCTGGCTTTGAGCGTGCAGTATTCCCTGCGGTCAACTTCGTCATGCTAACGCAATACGCTGCAGACATTCCTCTAGCCATTGCCTTCCCACCAGCTTCTCTTGAGAACACGTACGGCGAATGGTTATCTAAGCAAGGTAAGACTCAGCTACGTATTTCAGAAACAGAAAAATACGCGCACGTTACTTTCTTCTTCAATGGCGGTGTTGAATCTGAATTTGAAGGCGAAGAACGCCAACTTGTTGCTTCTCCAAAAGTCGCAACATACGACCTACAACCAGAAATGAGTTCAGAAGAGCTAACAGAGAAAATGGTTGCGGCAATCAAATCTGGCAAGTACGACGCTATTATCTGTAACTACCCTAACCCAGACATGGTTGGTCACACTGGCGTTTACGAAGCGGCTGAGAAAGCCATTGAAGCCGTTGATGCTTGCGTAGGTAAAGTCGTTGCAGCTATCGAAGAAGTTGGTGGTCAAATGCTGATCACTGCTGACCACGGTAACGCAGAAATGATGGTAGACCCAGAAACTGGCGGCACGCACACTGCGCACACGAATCTGCCAGTTCCTCTAATCTATGTGGGTGACAAAGCGGTTGAGTTCAAAGAAGGCGGTAAACTGTCTGACCTAGCTCCAACAATGCTAGCACTGACTGGTCTAGAAATTCCTGCAGAAATGTCAGGCGAAGTATTGGTTAAATAATTTAACTGGATACCTTCATATCAAGCCCGAGCATCAGCTCGGGCTTTTATTTTTCTGATATACCCTTATCACCAGCAAGTTTTAACATTCCTCTTTCGTGTAGCGAATTTGTTTGGGTATACTGATTGCCTGTCAAATAGTTAGGATTGATTTGAACAATGGCTGCCACTTACCTCCGGACAATTTCAGCCGGTAAACGACTCGTGACTCTCGGGTTAATTCTTTCTGCCTGTTCATTATCTCCTAGCTACGCTGCAACCAACGCAGAGCTAAAGGGCGTCAGTGGTGAAATCTCGCGCCAAAAGAATGCGCTCACTTCACAACAGAAAAAACTCGACTCCCTACAGCAGTCGCTTAAATCGCAAGAAACAACGATTAATCGACTCGAAAACGAGATCAAACAATCCAAAGCAGCTCTGCAAAGCACGAACCAAAATATCGCAACGTTAGAGAGTAAGGTCGATAATTTGGAACGAGACAAGAAAGCCCAGAGTGATAAGTTAGCTGAGCTGATTCAGACCTACTACGTCACTCAACGTGCTAAGTCGTCAGCGAACATTCTGAATCAAGGCGTTGAAGAAGATCGAATTAGCCAATACTTTCAGCACCTAGCCAAACAACGTGCAAGTACAATTGCTGAGTTAGAAGCAACCGTGACCGAGCTTGAACAAAGCCGTGAACAACTTAATTTGGAAAAACAACAAATTACAACCTTGCTGAACCAGCAAACCAAACAACGAGATGAGCTAACCAAAGCCCAAAGTCAGCGTAAGGGAACGGTATCTCAGATTCAGAAAAGCATCTCCAACGACAAAGTTTACCTCTCTGAATTGCAACGCAATGAGACAAGACTAAAAGCTGAAATTGCAAAAGCCGCCAAGAGAAATGCCGTGCCAATGGATGGCCTAGCAAAACAAAAAGGCAAACTGCCTTGGCCACTAAAAGGTACAACGCTTCATAGCTATGGCAGCCATCAAACCGGGCAAATCAAATGGAAAGGCATGGTAATCAATGCCAATTATGGGCAATCAGTCAAAGCTGTTTACTCAGGTACGGTCGTATTCGCTGACTATCTACGTGGCTATGGCCTAGTTGTGCTACTCGATCACGGCAAGGGCGATATGACTTTGTATGGATTTAATCAAAGCCTACTGAAAAAAGAGGGAGACAAAGTCGCTGCGGGTGAGAGCATCGCACTTGCAGGAGATACTGGAGGTCAGTCTCGTCCATCCCTCTACTTTGAAATTCGCCGCAACAGTAAAACTCAAGATCCTAAAGCTTGGTTAACTCGATAACAAAAAGGCCTGATTGTTCAGGCCTTTTAAAGGTTAAGAGTAATAGGACTCAACCGTTTCAATAAATCGTTCAAGATCCGTTGGCTCTAACGCATTTATCCCTGCCGCTGCTGCACGTCCACCACCTGATGGAAATTGGCTACATATATCCCCAGCTCCCTGCTTGTTGTGAAGCGGTGCGCGCAATGAAACGGTATAAGTTCCATCAAGATTTGTCGTTAATACCGCATGCGCTGAATCGGGATTTTGGTTGGCGAGTAAGTTGCCGTAAACGCCACTGATTCGCCGAGAAGAGGCATCATTAGGAAGCTCAAATAGCCCCAATTTTTCACTGTGATACTTTGGAGCAATGGCCAGTGCCTTGTCCATATCTTGCTGATACGCAGCTCGAAGAACATAAAACGGCGAGGCTTGATCAGCAATCACAGCAAATGGATCATCATAAGCCAAAAGCTGCTCGAACAGGCGCACCGGATCAAAATGAAGGTCTTCCAACTTGGCACCATACCCATTGTAATTGATCAAGGTACCGAGCTCTTTCAACTGTTCTTTCTGCTGAGAAGATAACTTGGCGTCATCTGCGAGTTGTTCCGCTTTGGCAATCAGGTTGTCACCATAAGCAGCCGTAATCGCCCATGCGTGAAAGCGACCATTTAACAGCTTATCGATAATAAGTGCGGTACATGTATTGGGATCAAGATCGATATGGGCGGCTAAGTTAGCATGCTGGGGAATATCACCAGACTTATGATGATCGGCATAAAACACACTTGCACCTGCCGCAAGAAGAGCTTCTAGCCCCACTTTGTTTTGTTCCATTGAGATATCCAAAGCCACGACTGAGTCACCGGGGTTCACCGATAACTTCTCCAATAACTGAATATCACGCTTTACCCCAGATACCAAAATCGACGCTTTAGGATCCGCTAGTCGGAGTTGGAGCAGTGCGATGATGCCATCAGCATCACCATTAAAAACATCATAGTGCATAAAAAAACCCATCAAAGTCGCTTTCGCCACTCTAATGGGTTAATCATCTTTGTACAATTTCAATTAGTTATGACTAAGCATGAATCGCTTTAACGCCATCTTCCAACAATTGTAATTGTTCTAGACCTTGTGCCGTCGCTTTGGGTTTGACCACCGAGATCATCTGCAGCATTCCCTGATGGATCACTTGTTCAGTAATCTGTGTTTTAGGAGACATTGCCGCTTGATACCCCAGCCAGCTTGACGCGATCAAGTGCAGAGTTGTCACTAATGACTTCATCTCACTATCAGCGACCGTCACTAGTTCTAACCCAACAAAAGCACGCATGATATTGATAAGATTAGCCTGCAACTTATCCTGTACTTGAATGTACTCCTCATGCAATTGCTCATCTCGCTGCAAGATCTCTGGCAAGTTGGCGTAGAAAAAACGGTATTTCCACATCAGAGTAAAGATCGAGTCTAAATAGTGTTTAAGTAATACTAAGCTCTCTTGCTGACCCTGAATCGGCGTAAAACGTTCCAGCAACTCATTGGAGTACAAAGTAAAAATCTCGCGCACAATTTCCTGTTTATTGCGGAAATGGTAATACAGATTACCCGGACTAATATCAATATGCGCCGCTATGTGGTTAGTGGTGATATTCCTTTCACCATGCTCATTAAATAGGTCCAGTGCAGCAAGCACTATCTTGTCACGAGTTTTCATTAGTTGTTTGAATCCCTTTCCATTTCTAAAGGCAGTATAGCGACTAGTGTAACCTATAACAAAAAAGCGCCTGGTCATATCAGGCGCTTTCATTCAATTACTCAATTATTTGTGGTACGGCTTAGATAACTCATGCACCGCTTCAACAAATACACCCGCATTTTCTGGCGGCACATCTAGGTGAATACCGTGGCCTAAGTTAAATACGTGACCAGTACCCGCATCACCGAATCCTTCTAGGATAGTGGCAACTTCTTCACGGATACGCTCTGGAGATGCGTACAGCATTGAAGGATCCATATTACCTTGCAGTGCCACTTTGTCGCCTACGCGCTTAACAGCATCTGCAATGTTAATCGTCCAGTCTAGGCCAACCGCATCACAACCTGTAGCTGCAATCTGTTCTAGCCACATGCCACCGTTTTTGGTGAACAGAGTAACAGGAACACGGCGACCTTCGTTTTCACGGATTAGACCATCAACGATTTTGTGCATGTACTGAAGTGAGAAGAGGTTGTAATCACGAGGAGTAAGAACACCACCCCAAGTATCAAATACCATGACGGATTGAGCACCAGCTTTAATCTGTGCATTTAGGTACTCGATGACACTGTCTGCAAGCTTATCAAGCAACAGGTGCAGCGTTTGTGGTTCCGCATACATCATCTTTTTGATCTTAGTGAATGCTTTAGAGCTACCACCTTCAACCATGTAAGTCGCTAAAGTCCATGGGCTACCAGAGAAACCAATTAACGGAACATCACCATTAAGATCTTTACGGATCTGACGCACTGCGTTCATAACGTATTGCAGTTCACCTTCTGGATCTGGCAGACCAATTTTCTCTACGTCTGCTTTACATGTAATTGGATTATCAAACACCGGGCCTTCACCTGCTGCGAAGCGCAGACCTAATCCCATTGCATCAGGGATAGTGAGAATGTCTGAAAACAAAATGGCGGCATCTAGAGGAAAACGGCGTAGTGGCTGTAATGTTACTTCCGATGCAAGCTCTGCATTCTTACACAAAGACATAAAGTCACCCGCTTCTGCGCGAGTCGCTTTGTATTCAGGAAGGTAGCGACCGGCCTGACGCATCATCCATACAGGAGTGTAGTCTACAGGCTGCTTTAGTAACGCACGAAGGTAGCGGTCATTTTTTAGTTCTGTCATTCCGTTTATCCGATTATTAGGCTCAACTTTGTGGCGGCTATTCTAACACTGTTTGGCTCTCAAAAGCTGTGTGCTTTGCAACCTAGATCAAGTTATTAACTTTTAAATCAGTGCTTAATTTGCACCCACTCATTATCAGTGTTAAAAATTTGTTTGCTAGCGAAAACTACAATTATAAACTGGACACTTCGTGTTCAGCATCTCATAACGACATCTTACTTACCCCCTCCTTCTGGAGGGTTTTTTTTATTTAAAATTCAAAAAGATAATTACTTGGCCAATGTAATTGTATGCTCAATTAAGGCCCGAGCAATGGTTCCTTCCGGAGCAACGGGTGGTAAATGATCAACATCAAACCATTGCGCATCACTCAGCTCGCTATAATCGGGTTTCAGCTCACCCGAATGATAATCGGCCAAAAAACCCATCATCAAACTTGAGGGGAAAGCCCAAGGCTGGCTGGAAAAATAACGAATATTGGTCACATTAATACCCGTCTCTTCCTTCACTTCACGAGCAACACACTGTTCCAACGTTTCACCAACCTCTACAAATCCTGCAATCACGGTGTACATTCCGTTGCGATGCCTCGGATGCTGAGCCAGTAACAATTCGTTATCTCGTCTTACCGCGACAATAATACAAGGGAAGATACGTGGATAATGCAACGTCCGGCAATCACCACATTGCATAGCTAGCTGATTATGATTTAAGTGATTCCGTCCTCCACACTGGGGACAAAAGCGCAATGTCTGCGACATATGGCCATATTGAATCGCCTTGCTCATCAAAAGAAACAGCGCTTGCGGAAAGTGCAAGCAATCACGTAGCGAGGTAAGGTCCAGCTCGGTATTAATGTCAGCCTCATTGAGCCAAAAAACCGGTGTATTTTCGTAGTACCCAAGTTGAGTTGCCTGATCGAAAGGTAGACCTAAATCATCAGCAAGACCTTTAGGAAGTTGACCATCTATCAGCCAAATGTCGCTTCCTGAAACAACACACCAATAAGCATCTTTCATACGGTTTGTATCACCTTTACGTAACATTAGCTCGCCTCTCCACTTGCAGTTCATCTATTTTACTGGCAATCTAAATTCATACCAGAGTTTGTAGTCACGCAATTTCAAGGCTATAAATTTTAGTAACGACAAGAGGTTGTAACTCTGAACAGGCTTTGGGACCAAAGCGTAATGATCACCAGAGAAGTGATCCGATCATGAGGATATGGTCATGTTGAATAAATTCAAACAAACACAAGAACAATGGGGTGGCTCAAGTGAAGTCATCGATCACTGGCTTGAAACCAGACAATCACTCATTGTTGAGTATTGTAAACTAGCCGCACTTCAACCCTGCTCTACTAAATCTGCACTGTCATCGCTGCCAACTCCACAAGAACTCCAAGTATTTTGCCAACATCTCGTCGACTATATCTCTGAAGGACATTTCAAGATCTACGACATGGTAATGGACAAATGGCGAGCGACAGGATTTGAAGCAACCGACGAAATTAACCAAGCTTATGGCAAGATCGTCCTGACGACTGAACCGTTGCTCAATTTTACAGACAAATATGCCGCAGTAAGTGACGAGGACACGTTGGACAGCTTTGACAGCGATATGTCTCTTATTGGGGAGATCATCGAAGTAAGGTTTGAAGTCGAAGATAAGCTGATTCAGATGATTGCCGACAGTCTGGCCGTTCCTCCCGGCGCGTAAGCGAGAAGCGGAAAAACTTTGAAGGGTTGGCGCAACGGTGTCAGCCCTTTTTGTTTTCAGTAACGATTCTTTTCTCTTGCTACCAAGCCCCTCAAGACCAAAGCGCCTATCCGTTGACAACCAAAGTCAACCTCAAGTAAGGCGTTGTCCGATCCCCTTATCCTGCCGTGATGCATTACAGATCAATTTAGGATGTCACTAAAAACAAAAAAGGCACCCGAAGGTGCCTTTTATCATTTTTCACTCTAACGATTACTCGTCAGTAGAGAAACCAGCGTTTAGTAGTGCTGCAAGGTTGTCAGTCGCTTGTTCAGCTGAAGGACCTTCTTGCTCTTCTGCACGCTTAGCTTGACGATCTTGGTGGTAAGCGAAACCAGTACCTGCAGGGATTAGACGACCTACAATTACGTTTTCTTTCAGACCACGTAGTTCATCACGCTTACCAGAAACCGCAGCTTCTGTTAGTACGCGAGTTGTCTCTTGGAACGATGCCGCAGAGATGAACGACTCAGTTGCTAGCGATGCTTTAGTGATACCTAGTAGTTCACGTTCGAAGCGTGCTGGCTCTTTGCCTTCTGCTTCTAGTGCACGGTTAGCAATCTTAACGTTAGCGTATTCTACTTGCTCACCTGCTAGGAACTCAGAGTCACCAGCGTGAGTAATAGTACACTTACGTAGCATCTGACGAACGATAGTCTCGATGTGCTTATCGTTAATCTTAACGCCTTGGAGACGGTATACTTCTTGAACTTCGTTCGCGATGTATTGAGTCACAGCGTGGATACCACGTAGACGTAGGATATCATGTGGAGACTCTGGACCATCTGCGATCACGTCACCACGTTCAATCTTCTCGCCTTCGAATACGTTAAGCTGACGATGCTTAGGAATCATCTCTTCGTACGTCTCACCGCCATCGCGAGTGATAATTAGACGACGCTTACCTTTCGTCTCTTTACCGTAGCTCACAGTACCTGTGTGCTCAGCAAGGATCGCAGGCTCTTTCGGCTTACGTGCTTCGAATAGGTCAGCAACTCGTGGAAGACCACCAGTGATGTCTCGGTTACCACCAGACTTCTGAGGAATACGTGAAAGCGTATCACCCACACCTACTTCTGCACCGTCTTCGATGTTAACGATAGCTTTACCTGGTAGGAAGTAGTGAGCTGGCATTTCAGTACCAGGGATCATTACATCGTTACCTTGCTCATCAACAAGTTTGATTGCTGGACGCATATCTTTACCTGCTGCTGGGCGAGCTGCCGCTTCAGTTACTTCGCTTGAAGATAGACCTGTTAGGTCATCCGTTTGACGAGAAACTGTTACACCGTCGATCATGTCAACGAATTGGATGCGACCTGCCACTTCAGTGATGATTGGCATAGTGTGCGCTTCCCAGTTCGCTACTGTTTCACCAGCTTGAACTGAATCGTTGTCGCCTTTAGTTAGTAGAGAACCGTAAGGCAGTTTGTGTTTCTCTTTCGTACGACCGAACTCATCAATAATAGTCAGTTCAGATGCACGAGAAGTGATAACAAGCTTACCGTCTTTGTTCGTTACAAACTTAGCATTGTGTAGCTTAACCGTACCTGTTGTCTTAGCTTGGATGCTGTTCTCTGCTGCTGCAGTAGATGCCGCACCACCGATGTGGAACGTACGCATCGTAAGCTGTGTACCCGGCTCACCGATAGACTGAGCAGCGATTACGCCCACTGCTTCACCTTGGTTCACTAGGTGACCACGTGCTAGGTCACGACCGTAACACTGTGCACAACAACCGAAGTCCGCATCACAGGTAACTACAGAGCGCACTTTCATGCTGTCTACTGAGTTCTCTTCCATGATTTGACACCACTTCTCATCAATTAGAGTGTTACGTGGGATCAGAACTTCTTCTGTACCTGGCTTAAGAACATCTTCAGCAACAACACGACCTAGAGCTAGCTCAGAAAGTGCAACTTTAACGTCACCACCTTCGATGTGCGGCATCATGTCAACACCTTCGTGGGTGCCACAGTCGTGCTCGTGTACTACTACGTCCTGCGCAACGTCTACTAGACGACGAGTTAGGTAACCCGAGTTCGCAGTTTTCAGTGCCGTATCCGCAAGACCCTTACGAGCACCGTGCGTTGAGATAAAGTACTGAAGTACGTTTAGACCTTCTTTAAAGTTCGCTGTGATAGGCGTTTCGATGATTGAGCCGTCTGGACGAGCCATCAGACCACGCATACCAGCAAGCTGACGAATCTGAGCTGCAGAACCACGAGCACCCGAGTCAGCCATCATGTAGATGCTGTTGAATGACTCTTGTTGCTCTTCTTCACCGTCACGGTTTACTACCGTTTCAGATGAAAGGTTTTCCATCATCGCTTTCGCTACGCGATCGTTGGTCGATGCCCAAATATCGATCACTTTGTTGTAGCGCTCACCCGCAGTTACAAGACCAGATTGGTACTGTTCTTGGATTTCGCGAACTTCTGCTTCAGCTTCTTCGATCTCAGTGTATTTAGCTGCTGGTACAACCATATCGTCGATACCAACCGATACACCAGAAAGTGCCGCGTAAGCAAAACCTGTGTACATGATTTGGTCAGCGAAGATTACCGTGTCTTTCAGACCAAGCTTACGGTACGCTTCGTTAAGTAGGTTAGAGATTTGCTTCTTACCTAGCTTTTGGTTAACGATGCTGTACGGTAGACCTTCTGGCACGATTTGCCACAACATTGCACGACCGATAGTTGTATCAACTAGCTTAGTCTCTGTTGTGCTGTGACCATCTTCGTCTCTTACAGTCTCAGTGATACGAACTTTAACGCGAGCGTGTAGCTCAGCAGTCTTAGTGCGGTATGCCTTCTCAGCTTCTGCTGGGCTAGCAAGGTACATACCTTCGCCTTTCACGTTGATCTTTTCACGAGTCATGTAGTAAAGACCCAATACAACGTCCTGAGAAGGTACGATGATCGGATCACCTGACGCTGGCGACAGAATGTTGTTTGTCGACATCATCAGAGTACGAGCTTCAAGCTGTGCTTCTAGAGTTAGAGGCACGTGAACCGCCATTTGGTCACCATCGAAGTCCGCGTTGTATGCCGCACACACTAGTGGGTGTAGCTGAATCGCTTTACCTTCGATTAGTACTGGTTCGAACGCCTGGATACCTAGACGGTGAAGTGTAGGTGCACGGTTCAATAGCACTGGGTGTTCGCGGATAACTTCGTCTAGGATATCCCAAACGATCGCTTCTTCACGCTCAACCATCTTCTTAGCCGCTTTGATTGTAGTCGCAAGACCACGAGTCTCTAGCTTGCTGTAGATGAATGGTTTGAATAGCTCTAGTGCCATCTTCTTAGGAAGACCACACTGGTGCAGACGAAGGTATGGACCTACTGTGATTACAGAACGGCCAGAGTAGTCTACACGCTTACCTAGAAGGTTCTGACGGAAACGACCTTGTTTACCCTTGATCATATCAGCAAGAGATTTCAGAGGACGCTTGTTCGAACCAGTGATCGCACGACCGCGACGACCGTTATCTAGAAGTGCATCAACAGACTCTTGCAGCATACGTTTTTCGTTACGTACGATGATGTCCGGAGCAGCTAGCTCTAGTAGACGCTTCAAACGGTTGTTACGGTTGATTACGCGACGGTATAGGTCGTTCAGATCAGATGTCGCAAAGCGACCGCCATCTAGAGGTACTAGAGGACGTAGATCTGGCGGAAGTACCGGAAGCACAGTTAGGATCATCCACTCTGGTTTGTTACCAGATTGAACAAACGCTTCAACTAGCTTCAGACGCTTAGTGATCTTCTTACGCTTAGTCTCTGAGTTAGTAGACTGAAGCTCTTCACGCATCTCTTCGATTTCAGCAGGCAGATCCATAGACGCAAGTAGGTCTTTGATCGCTTCTGCACCCATCTTAGCCGTGAACTCGTCACCCCACTCTTCTAGGCGATCTAGATACTCTTCTTCTGTAAGCATCTGAGATTTTTCTAGATCAGTCATACCTGGTTCAGTTACTACGTACATTTCGAAGTAAAGAACACGCTCGATATCACGTAGAGGGATATCCATTAGTAGACCGATACGAGACGGTAGCGATTTTAGGAACCAGATGTGAGCTACTGGAGAAGCAAGCTCGATGTGGCCCATACGGTCACGACGAACTTTAGTTTGTGTAACTTCAACGCCACACTTCTCACAGATAACGCCACGGTGTTTTAGACGCTTGTATTTGCCACAAAGACATTCGTAGTCTTTTACTGGACCAAAGATACGCGCACAAAACAGACCATCACGCTCAGGCTTGAACGTACGATAGTTGATCGTTTCAGGTTTTTTAACTTCACCAAAAGACCATGAACGGATCATGTCTGGTGAAGATAGACCGATTTTGATTGCATCAAATTCTTCGGTCTTATGCTGCGCTTTTAGAAAGTTTAATAAGTCTTTCACAATCAGCTCCTGTAAGGAGTTAAAAGGAGCTCACCCGCAAAAGTGAGCACCTTCTACCAAATAATCCCGTGGGATTACTCTTCGTCTTCTAGCTCGATGTTGATACCTAGCGAGCGAATCTCTTTCAACAGTACGTTGAACGATTCTGGCATACCAGGTTCCATGCTGTGGTTACCGTCTACGATGTTCTTGTACATCTTAGTACGGCCGTTAACGTCATCAGACTTAACTGTTAGCATTTCTTGTAGCGTGTAAGCAGCACCGTAAGCTTCAAGTGCCCATACTTCCATCTCACCGAAACGCTGACCACCGAACTGAGCTTTACCACCAAGTGGTTGCTGAGTTACTAGGCTGTACGAACCAGTCGAACGAGCGTGCATCTTGTCATCAACAAGGTGGTTCAGTTTCAGCATGTACATGTAACCAACAGTTACAGGACGCTCAAACGCATCACCAGTGCGACCATCAAACAGAGTTAACTGACCAGATTCTGGTAGGTCACCTAGTTTTAGAAGCTCTTTGATTGATGATTCATTTGCACCATCGAATACCGGCGTTGCGATCGGTAGACCGCCACGTAGGTTAGAGATCAACGTACGAACTTCATCATCAGATAGAGACGCGATGTCTACGTTCTGACGAGTTTCACCAAGATCGTAAACCTTCTGTAGGAAGTCACGGAACTTAGCAAGCTCTTGCTGCTCTTTAACCATTTGGTTGATCTTGTCACCGATACCTTTCGCTGCCAGACCTAAGTGTACTTCTAGGATCTGACCGATGTTCATACGCGAAGGTACACCTAGTGGGTTCAGTACGATGTCAACAGGTTGACCTTTTTCATCGTATGGCATGTCTTCAACAGGGTTGATCTTAGAGATTACACCCTTGTTACCGTGACGACCCGCCATCTTATCACCAGGCTGGATGCGACGCTTAACCGCTAGGTAAACTTTAACGATCTTCAGTACGCCAGGTGCTAGATCATCACCTTGTGTGATCTTGCGACGCTTGGTTTCAAACTTCTTATCGAAGTCTGCACGTAGCTCGTCATACTGCTCTGCTAGTTGCTCTAGCTGAGTCTGTAGAGCATCGTCTTCAAGCGTAAGTTCTAGCCACTTCTTGCGATCGATAGCATCTAGTTTAGCTTCAGTGTAACCACCGTCGATAAGCACAGCTTTAACACGGTTTAGAAGGCCACCCTCAAGAATCTGGAATTCTTCAGTAAGGTCTTTCTTCGCTTCTTTAAGCTGCATCTGTTCAATTTCAAGTGCACGTTTGTCTTTTTCAACACCGTCACGAGTAAATACTTGAACGTCGATGATAGTACCTGAAACAGAGTTTGGTACGCGTAGAGACGTATCTTTAACGTCTGACGCTTTCTCACCGAAGATAGCACGTAATAGCTTCTCTTCAGGAGTTAGCTGAGTTTCACCTTTAGGCGTTACTTTACCTACAAGGATGTCACCGCCTTTCACTTCCGCACCGATGTAAACGATACCTGACTCGTCTAGTTTAGACAGAGCAGACTCACCTACGTTTGGAATGTCAGCTGTGATTTCTTCAGCACCAAGCTTAGTATCACGCGCCACACAAGATAGTTCTTGAATGTGGATAGTCGTGAAACGGTCTTCTTGAACTACGCGCTCTGATACTAAGATCGAGTCTTCGAAGTTGTAGCCGTTCCAAGGCATAAACGCGATACGCATGTTCTGACCAAGAGCAAGTTCACCAAGGTCTGTTGAAGGACCATCAGCAAGAACGTCGCCACGTGCAACAGGTTCACCAGGCATCACACATGGACGCTGGTTGATACACGTATTTTGGTTAGAACGAGTGTATTTAGTTAGGTTGTAGATATCGATACCTGCTTCACCAGGGATCAACTCTTCTTCGTTCACTTTAACAACGATACGAGAAGCATCTACAGACTGGATTACACCACCACGTTTCGCTACCGCTGTAACACCAGAGTCAACTGCGATGTTACGCTCAATACCAGTACCAACTAGAGGCTTATCAGCTTTAAGAGTTGGAACTGCCTGACGTTGCATGTTCGCACCCATCAATGCACGGTTCGCATCATCGTGTTCTAGGAACGGGATAAGCGATGCAGCGATAGATACAACCTGGTTAGTTGCAACGTCCATGTAGTCAACATGTTCGCGTGGGTGTAGACCAGATTCACCTTTCTGACGAGCTGTGATTAGCTCTTCAGCAAATGTGCCTTCTTCAGTAAGAACAGTGTTCGCCTGAGCGATAACGTACTGACCTTCTTGAATAGCAGATAGGTAATCTACTTCGTCTGTTACTACGCCATCTACAACGCGACGGTATGGAGTCTCTAGGAAACCGTACTCGTTACAACGCGCAAACGCAGATAGAGAGTTGATCAGACCGATGTTTGGACCTTCAGGTGTTTCGATAGGACATAGACGACCGTAGTGAGTTACGTGTACGTCACGTACTTCGAAGCCAGCACGTTCACGAGTTAGACCGCCAGGACCCAACGCAGAAATACGACGCTTGTGCGTTACTTCTGATAATGGGTTGTTTTGGTCCATGAACTGAGATAGCTGAGAAGAGCCAAAGAATTCTTTAACCGCAGCAGAGATCGGCTTAGCATTGATTAGATCTTGAGGCATGATTGCATCAAGGTCACCAAGGCTTAGACGCTCTTTAACAGCACGTTCAACACGTACTAGACCAACGCGGAATTGGTTTTCTGCCATTTCACCAACAGAACGGATACGACGGTTACCTAGGTGGTCGATATCGTCCACTTCACCGATGCCGTTACGGATAGCGATAAGCTTCTTCATCACTTCGATGATATCAGTTTCATCAAGTGTGCCTTGCTCTTGAGCATCTTCACGTTCGATAGAGCTGTTGAACTTCATACGACCAACAGTCGATAGATCGTAACGCTCTTCAGAGAAGAATAGGCTTTCGAATAGTGCTTCAGCAGCTTCTTTCGTTGGTGGCTCGCCAGGGCGCATCATGCGGTAGATTTCTACCAGCGAAGAGATACGATCAACAGTGCTGTCGATACGTAGTGTCTCTGACATGAATGGGCCGTGGTCTAGATCGTTCGTAAATAGAACAGATAGAGCTTTATGGCCAGCTTGAGAAAGGTTAGCTAGAGCTTCTAGGCTGATCTCTTGGTTTGCACCTACAATGATCTCACCTGTTGCTTCGTTGATGTAATCTTTCGATGCAACTTTACCAACGATGTACTCTACAGGTACTTCGATGTGGTCAATGCTGTCTTTTTCAAGTTGACGGATATGACGTGCAGTCACACGACGGCCAGTCTCAACGTAAACTTTACCGTTAGCTTCGATATCGAATGACGCAGTTTCACCACGTAGACGATCAGGAACAAGCTCCATTAGAAGAGTTTGATCTTTAACTTCGAAGTTCACCTTCTCAAAGAAGATGTCCAGGATCTCTTCAGTCGTCTTACCTAGTGCGCGAAGAATGATAGATGCTGGTAGCTTACGACGGCGGTCAATACGTACGTATAGGTTATCCTTAGGATCAAACTCGAAATCAAGCCATGAACCACGGTAAGGAATAACACGTGCATTGTATAGAACTTTACCTGATGAGTGGGTCTTACCCTTATCGCTGTCGAAGAATACGCCAGGACTTCTGTGCAGCTGGGATACGATAACCCTCTCGGTACCATTGATAACGAAGGTACCATTGTCTGTCATAAGCGGAATTTCGCCCATGTAGACTTCTTGTTCTTTAATGTCTTTTACAGTACCTGCTGGCGCGTCTTTATCAAAAATAACTAGACGTAGTTTTACGCGTAGTGGCTTTGAATAAGTTACGCCGCGGATTTGACATTCTTTAACGTCAAAAACTGGCTCACCAAGACGGTAGCTAACGTATTGCAGCTCGGAATTGCCGTTGTAGCTCTGAATCGGAAATACAGAACGGAAAGCAGCTTCAAGACCGTATTGACCTTCAGGATCCTGTTCGATAAATTTCTCGAACGAATCGAGCTGGATCGATAGCAGGTATGGAATGTCCAACACTTGTGGACGAGTACCAAAGTCCTTACGGATGCGCTTTTTCTCGGTATAAGAGTAAACCATGGGGTTCCTCAGCTCGCTGATAAGTGACCCAAACTGCCTCTGGTAGTATGAGACAGTGACTAAATATCTGTTTGAGTGTAGTAGCGTTTCATTAAGAGCTAATGAAGCGTTTTTTGCTTGAAGTATGGGTGCTCAAACAGCGGAAAAATCACCCAACCCCTACAGCGCAAAAAGGCCGGTGGTTATAAAACCACCAGCCATTAGCCGTTAGGCTAAGAAGCTAAGTAATAATTACTTAACAGCAACTACTGCGCCAGCTTCTTCTAGCTGAGCTTTAAGAGCGTCAGCTTCTGCCTTCTCAACACCTTCTTTAAGAGGTGCTGGAGCGCCGTCTACAAGAGCTTTAGCTTCTTTAAGACCTAGGCCAGTTGCGCCACGTACTGCTTTGATAACAGCAACTTTGTTAGCGCCTGCAGATTCTAGGATTACGTCGAACTCAGTTTGCTCAGCAGCAGCTTCGCCAGCTGCAGCGCCACCAGCTACAACAGCAGCTGCAGCAGAAACGCCGAATTTCTCTTCCATCGCTTCGATTAGTTCAACAACTTGCATTACAGACATTTCTGCAACTGCGTCTAGGATTTGCTCGTTAGTAATAGACATAACAATTCTCTTTTAAATCAACAATAAGTTTATTAAGCAACCAGAAAAAAGCAAGGCTTACGCCGCAGCTTCTTCTTTTTGATCGCGGATAGCAGCGAATGTACGTACCAGCTTGCCAGCAGAAGCTTCTTTCATGCACATCATTAGGCGTGCGATTGCTTCGTCGTAAGTTGGTAGTGTCGCTAGTACTTCAGCGTCAGTTAGCGCGCCTTCAAATGCAGCAGCTTTGATCTCGAAGTTTTTGTTCTCTTTAGCGAAGTCTTTGAAAAGACGCGCTGCAGCACCTGGGTGCTCGTTAGAGAATGCGATTAGAGTAGGACCAGTGAATGTCTCTGTTAGACACTCATAGCTAGTACCTTCTACCGCACGACGCATCAGCGTGTTACGAACAACTTTCAGGTAAACGCCCGCTTCACGAGCTTGTTTACGTAGAGAAGTCATTGCGCCCACTTCAACGCCACGAGAGTCAGCTACAACTGCAGAAAGTGCACCACTGGCAGCTTCGTTGACTTCAGCAACAATTGCTTTTTTGTCTTGAAGGTTTAAAGCCATCTTGGATTAACTCCTGGTTGTCGTTACACCACTCACTATTATCACAACAGTGAGAGCTTAAAAGGTGCTTCCCAGAAGAAAGGTAACTATTTACATAGAGCTTTCTGTCAGTTCGGGCACCATCTACGTAGGATGATTAAGTTTGACAAGTCAAACACCTACGGTCTTGGACGGAGACTGGGTCATAATTCACAACAAATTCTAGAAGAATTTAATGAACCAAAGTTCAGCCCCAACCACAAATATTAGGCGCGGAATTATACACTAATTTCACGCCTAATCAAATCAATTATGCTTGAGTGTTCAGGCTACCCTGATCAACAGCAACACCAGCACCCATAGTAGTAGAGATGCTTACTTTCTGCAGGTAAGTACCTTTAGCAGAAGATGGCTTAGCTTTCTTCAGAGCAACTAGAAGAGCTTCTAGGTTCTCTTTGATCTGCTCAGCAGAGAAGTTTGCTTTACCGATAGTAGTGTGGATGATGCCGTTTTTGTCGTTACGGTAACGAACCTGACCAGCTTTAGCGTTCTTAACCGCTTCAGCAACGTTAGGAGTTACAGTACCAACTTTAGGGTTTGGCATTAGACCGCGAGGACCTAGGATAGTACCTAGTTGACCTACAACGCGCATTGCATCTGGAGAAGCAACAACTACGTCAAAGTTCATTTCGCCTTTCTTAACTAGCTCTGCAAGATCTTCCATACCAACGATGTCTGCGCCAGCTTCTTTAGCTGCTTCAGCGTTTGCACCTTGAGTGAACACTGCAACGCGGATGTCGCGGCCAGTACCGTGTGGTAGTACAGTTGCACCACGTACGTTTTGGTCAGATTTACGAGCATCAATGCCTAGGTTAACAGCAACGTCTACAGACTCAACGAATTTAGCAGTTGCTAGTTCTTGAAGAAGAGCTACAGCTTCGTTGATTTCGTATTCTTTAGTCGCGTCAACTTTGTCGCGGATTACGCGCATGCGCTTAGTTAGTTTAGCCATCTTATTAACCCTCTACCACTAGGCCCATTGAACGAGCAGTACCAGCGATTGAACGCTTCATTGCTTCGATGTCAGCACCAGTCATATCAGCAGCTTTAGCTTCTGCGATTTCTTGGATTTGAGCTTCAGTTACAGTGCCCACTTTTTCAGTGTTTGGACGGCCTGAACCAGACTTGATACCAGCAGCTTTCTTAAGAAGAACAGCAGCAGGTGGAGTCTTAGTGATGAACGTGAAAGAACGATCGCTGTATACAGTGATAACTACTGGAGTAGGTAGACCTTTCTCTAGAGATTCTGTTTTCGCGTTGAACGCTTTACAGAATTCCATGATGTTAACACCGTGTTGACCTAGTGCAGGACCAACTGGTGGACTTGGGTTTGCCATACCAGCAGCAACTTGTAGCTTGATGTAAGCTTCAACTTTCTTAGCCATGATTATTCCTAATTTTGGGTACAAGCGCTAATCGACCGATCAGCTCCCCGTTGATACAAATTCTTTTTATTTCGCTCAAAACTTGGCTTCGATTGAAATAATAAGGCGCGAGATTATAGTAATAATTCGCGCCTTGTACAACCCTAAAAAGGTGATTTTTTATACTCTACAAATCAGAGTATTAGTCCAGTTTTTCAACCTGACCAAATTCAAGCTCAACTGGTGTCGCACGACCAAAGATCGATACAGACACTTTCAGGCGGCTCTTCTCGTAATCCACTTCTTCAACTGTACCGTTGAAGTCAGCAAATGGACCATCTGTAACACGTACAACTTCACCCGCTTCGTACATAGTACGTGGACGAGGAGCTTCACTTGCTTTCTCTAGACGGTTAAGAATCGCATCAGCTTCTTTATCAGTGATAGGAGCTGGACGATCAGAGGTACCACCAATGAAGCCCATGACACGCGGCACACTGCGTACTAAGTGCCATGATTCATCGTTCATGATCATCTGAACTAGGACGTAACCAGGGAAGAACTTGCGCTCAGACTTACGACGCTGACCTGCACGCATTTCCACTACTTCTTCAGTAGGGACTAGAACTTCACCAAACAGCTCTTCCATGCTGTGCATTTTGATATGCTCACGAAGAGATTGGGCTACACGGCCTTCAAATCCAGAGAAGGCTTGAACCACATACCAGCGTTTTTTTGGAGCTTCACTCATGAATTAAAACCCTCTATACCCCAGTTGCTAGAGCGACAAGACGAACCATGATGCCGTCAATGCCCCAAAGCACTAGAGCCATTACAATACTTACAGCTAAAACGATTAAAGTAGTTTGCATAGTTTCTTGGCGAGTAGGCCAAACCACTTTGCGTACTTCCATACGCGACTCTTTTGCAAACTCAATCGCAGCTTTACCCTTAGTTGTTGTAGCAGCAACACCAAGTGCCGCAGCGATTAATACAACAACTCCTGCAGCACGAATTACTACAGACATTTCACCATACAGGTAATTACCCACAACAGCGGCAGCTAACAGAGCGAAAGTGACAATCCACTTAAAGATATCTGCGCCATTTGAGCTATCAGGAGTTTCAGCATTATTTGCTTTCATAAAACCAACCTGTCTAAGTCTTAATATAGACGACAACAACCCCGCTGTTGCAGGGCAAATCCATTAAACGGCAATCTAGCTAGATTGACGCACGCTTTTATTGATTGAGAAGCAACACCTCAATCAAAAAATCCTGCTTACATGTCTGTTTTCATAACAATGCAACAGACATTTTGTATAGTGCAGAAAAAGGGCATCAAATGATGCCCTTTTTGCTACTGGTTCGTCAAATCTTATTCCAAGATTTTCCGAAGACTTTAGCTAATTCGTTAGAATTAAGCGAAGATCTTAGCAACAACACCAGCACCAACTGTACGGCCACCTTCGCGGATCGCGAAACGTAGACCT
>NZ_JBNJOF010000031.1:0-26576 GCF_050113875.1 Vibrio sp. TRT 1302
TCAACTTGCTGAAATTCGTGCGCCATCAAATGGATAAGTTCAACGGTCTTATACCCCACAGCATGCCCTATTGAATCGTTTATGCGTGGTTCAAAGGTTACCTAGCTTGTTCTATTGCATCTATAGTTCGGATATAAAATCAATTGAATAAATATCACACTTGTCGTAATTTAATCGTTTTGTATCAATATCTTATCAAAGAATAATAAATACGCTGCACGGTTAGCCTGCTCAATGGCAGATTGAGATTAAGGGACATGCCCTCTTATTGAGGCATCAGCGTAAAGTCTATTCTAGATATAAAAATGAAGTCCGTCTTATAGATTAATACCGCTAAGCTCAGACTCATATGATCGGGTGAACGCTCCATTCAATGTGTCAATTGCCAGAAAGGCGAGATAGAAGCTATCCAAAAGCGGTAAAAAGAAGGCCCAGTCACTATATGACTGGGCCTTCAAAAAGATGTCAGCAGCTTCTTAACTTATAAGCATTCGGCTTTAAGTCAGCTTTTTATTGTCAGCAATCTACTTCGCTTGTTTTTCAACAACCGCTGCCAGCACTGGCACCATATCTTCAAGCAGTTTTGCTTCGACTGGCTTACCAGATGAATCTGTCACGTTAATTGAAGTACGGTTACCAAGATCACCAAATAGGAAGGTGTAAGTCCCTGAGTTTAGACCAATTGGTTTGACACCAATATCGTTCCAGAACTCATCATCAGGTGCCGCATACTTCGCTTTAACCGTACCTTGAGATTGATTACGCTCTTCTAGAGTAAAGCCCATAGTTGGCAGAAGAGTCGGTAAACGGTTCCACAGTACGTTGTATTGAGTTCGAGCAATAATAACAGGGAAGCCACTGCGGTCTGACCCCATTGTGATCGGGATCTGCTTCACTAACTGTTCTGCTTTACGTGCTGCTTCTTCACGTAAGTCTAGGTCATAACGAGCCGTCACTAAGTTAGTCATCAGCGCGTTGTAACGTTCTTTGTTAGTAGCAGTAACAGGCAACTCTTTACCTGCTTCACGCCAATCAATTAGAGAAATACGGAAACCATGACGGCCATCAGCAACGACGCGTTCAATTTGGTAACGTGCGCCAAGCTCAACGTCCTCGTCTTCAGACATCCAGCTTACCCACTCCGTCTCTATACGTGTTGAAGTCTGTTCGCGAATCGCTATGTTTCGCTCTTGCAGCATCTTCTCTGCGGTTTGCCAAACTTTCTCAACTTCATCTTCACGGAGTAGCCAAAGTGTCGTTTCACCGCGCTTACGTTCAGCTCTCGCACCCGGAATCAATTCTAATACTTGCTGAGGAGGACGAATATCAACCTCTTTACCCACGCCACCAGAAAACTCCCCCTGGGGAATTTGATAGTTAGTGTAAAACTGCGGAGTTGCCCCTTCAGCCAACTTCCACTCTTGCATCGGTGCCGTATTTAAGTATTCAAAGTCATCCTTAGCCTGACGACGTTGTGTCGCACTGCCTGAACATGCACTTAAAACAAAAACAGCTAGTGAACTGACGACTAGCTGGTGAGACAATTTCATTGAAACTCCTGATACCTGTAAGCCGGAGCAGTGCTCCGGCCATCCATATTCAAATTTAGTAAATGCAAGCTTCCGTCATTGCTTGAGCCACTATAGGGCGAGCACTTTCAGATAGCTCTGTCAGTGGCAGACGCAAACTACCATGTTCAATCAGGCCTAGTTTATGCGCAGCCCACTTGACTGGAATTGGGTTCGACTCGATAAACAGGTTTTTATGTAAAGGCATCAAGCGTTGGTTAATAATTTCCGCTTCTTCGTACTTACCTTCACGAGCCAGTTTGAACATTTTCGCCATGTCTGCGGCTGCAATGTTATTGGTTACCGAGATAACACCATTGCCGCCCTGTTTAACGAATTCCAAACCTGTTAGGTCGTCACCACTTAGTAAGATAAAATCTTCGCCACAAAGTTCACGGTGAATTGCAATTCTGCTTAAATCGCCTGTCGCATCTTTAAGTGCAACAATATTTTCGATTTCAGACAAACGCGCCACTGTTTCTGGTAGTAAGTCTACCGCAGTACGGCCTGGTACGTTGTACAAAATTTGTGGTACATCGCTCTCTTCTGCGATGGCTTTGTAGTGCTGGTACAAACCTTCTTGCGTTGGTTTGTTGTAGTAAGGCGTAACACTTAAACAACCTGCAATCCCTGAGTTGTTTAGTAGACGGCTGAACGTAACAGACTCGTGCGTAGCATTTGCACCCGTTCCAGCAATAATAGGGATACGTCCGTCAGCAAATTCGACCGACTTCATCACGACCTTGACATGCTCTTCAATAGTCAGCGTTGCCGATTCACCGGTCGTACCGACTGCTACGATGCCATCGCTGCCCGCTGCAATATGGTACTCCACCAGCTTCTTCAGGCTCACGTAATCTACTTCGCCATCATGATTAAACGGTGTAATTAACGCTACAATACTTCCTGAAAACATGTCTTTCTCCCTAATTTAGATACTTATCGCATGGTACTGTAAGGCGATTGATAAAGACAAGCACTTAGATGCGCTTAAATCACCTAAATGAATGAATATTTATTGGATGTTAGAACTCTGGCAACATACTCCTTCTATTTTCCGCCGTGTCAGTACTAAGTGAAGAATTCAGTGCTCGGAGTGGATCGGATTAAAACAGACTCAATTCGGTAACAAAAAGCGTTGTCTGGCGCATTTTTCTCAATCGCTTCTGTGCTAAGCTATCTCATTAATAAAAACAACTTTAATAAAAGTGAACCTATGACTCAACATCTGGTGATTACTGCGGTAGGAACAGATCGCCCGGGTATCTGCAACCAAGTTGTACACCTGGTCACTCAGTCTGGATGCAATATTGTTGACAGTCGTATCGCCCTATTCGGCAATGAATTTACTCTCATTATGTTACTTTCAGGCAACAATGCTGCCATCACTCGGGTAGAAACGACCCTTCCCCTGCTTGGTCAAGAACATGATCTGATCACGATAATGAAACGTACATCTACTCACGCTTATCTAGAAAACGCCTACACGCTTGAGGTGTTTGTAGAATCGGCTGATAAGCCTGGACTGACGGAAAAATTTACTCACTTTTTTGCTCAAAAAGAGATCGGTTTATCGTCACTCAGCGCTCAGACCATAGATAAAGCCAAAATCGATGCGGCGTCAGATCAATTCCACATTGCCATCACGGCTACCGTTGGGTCCGAATGTAACCTGATGCAATTGCAAGAAGAGTTCGACACGCTTTGCCGCGACCTAGAGGTACAAGGCTCACTTAATTTCATAAAAAATAGTCAATAAGGAATTGTCATGAACACGCTTTCAGCAGGCGCTCCAGCACCCGCTTTTTCTTTACTCGATCAAAATGGCGAAACAGTCACACTTAACGACTTCAAAGGCAAAAAAATTCTTTTCTACTTCTACCCAAAAGCGATGACTCCTGGGTGTACAGTACAGGCGCAAGGTCTGCGTGATGTTAAAGCCGATCTCGACGCTCACAACGTGGTTGTGCTAGGCGTGAGTATTGACCCTGTTAAGCGTTTAGGTAAGTTTATTGAACGTGATGAACTTAACTTCACTCTGCTGTCAGATGAAGACCACGCGGTCGCGGAACAGTTTGGTGTTTGGGGCGAGAAGAAATTTATGGGCAAGGTTTACGATGGCCTGCACCGTATTAGCTTCTTGATCAATGAAGAAGGTGTGATTGAACAGGTTTTCAATAAGTTCAAAACGAAAGACCACCATGAAGTGGTTTTAAATTACTTAAACGAAAATAAGTAATCGAAATCCAAATAAAAACGCCAGCGAATTCGCTGGCGTTTTTGTTACTGCTCAACTCTAAACGATAAACTTGTTCAGAATCGCATCTTGTTCACGTACATTCTCAGTCTGAACCTGCATCGCCATATTGGCTTCTTCGGCCGCGTCGGCAACCTGAGTAGACAGATCTTTAATCTTAACCGTATTGGTGTTGATCTCTTCCGCTACAAGGCTCTGTTCTTCCGCTGCAGACGCTATCTGCATGTTCATATCAGAGATACGCTGAATGGCCTCACGGATACGTTCCAATGCACCGTTGGCAGCTTGCGCTTTGTCTACGGCATCAATCGCAGTGTTTTTACTCTCATTCATTGCCGCCGATACCGAACTAGCACCAGCTTGAAGCTGTTCAATCATGCTGCGTATTTCAGTGGTTGATTCCTGAGTACGCTGGGCAAGAGTACGGACTTCATCCGCCACCACGGCGAAACCACGACCCGATTCACCAGCACGCGCCGCTTCGATTGCTGCGTTCAAAGCAAGTAAGTTAGTTTGGTCAGCAATATCGTTGATAACCTTTAGGATGGTTTCGATATTCGCAGTCGCAGACTCTAATCCCTGTACCTCTTCGACAGCTTGGTCGATACGAGCAGACAGCATATCAATCGATGCGGTCGTTGCACTCACAACAGATGAACCATCTTGGGTTGCATCATCGGCTTCTTTGGCTGCGCCTGCCGCTCCTTGAGCGTTGTTTGCGACTTCCGTTGCCGTCACCGCCATCTCATGCATCGCGGTAGCCAGTTGCTCGAGTTCATGAAGCTGACTTTGCATTGCCGCCGCCGACTGTTGAGAGCCTTGTACTGTCATTTCGGTGCCGCGCAAGATCTCAGCACCAATCGCTTTAGATTGCTGAATCTGCTTTTGCAGGGTTTCGGTAAAGGTGTTGAACCCTCCCGCCAGTTCAGCAAATTCCTTATCCGTGTTGGTATCTAGACGTTTAGTCAGATCCCCTTGTCCCGACGCTACATCCTTAATCGCTTCGTTAAGTGTTGCTAATGGACGCATCAGTACTTTGATCAGGAAGCTCAATACAACCACACTCAAGATCACACCGATAACCACATAGATAATCGAGCTGTTACGCATGTCTGAAATGGCTGCAAAGGCGATCTCTTCATCCACAACCGCACCGATATACCAGTTTTCTGAAGGTACTTTCTGGAAGCGAACCATCAATTGGACACCGTCCTGTTCGAATCTCTGAGTACCCTCTTGTACTTTCGCTTGTGGTAAATACTTGGTTAGATTCTCGCCGTTATTTGCCGCCTCAGGGTGAGCAATTGTGGTGCCATCGGCTGTGACAATAAACAGATAACCCGCATCAAGAAGGTTGATGCTGTTTACAAGGTCGGCCAATCCACCAAGCTCCATATCGTAGAACATACCCGCCATAAACTGACCATTCTCTTTCACTGGCGTACCAATAGAGATGATCACTTTCTTGGAAGAGACGTCAACGTAAGGGTCAGTAACCACTAAACGACCTTGCGCTTTCGCATCCTTAAACCAAGGACGAACACGCGGGTCATAGTCAGGGCCAGCTTCCCAACCATCGTCATTCTCAACGACAAAGCCATCCGCTTCATAACCGAAGCCTACCGCAAGGAAACTTCTTTTTAGATTTGGCTTTTCTAGAATCTCTTTCACCATCTGGCGATTCTGTGGATCAAGCTCGATCACTTCGGTGGTGGATTGAGCAAGAGACTTCTTACTCTCCATTTCTGATACCACCGTATTACTGACACCTTTAACCATTTCGGTCAGGCTAGTATCAACCAGATCTTCAACTTCATTTTTAACAGTGCGTAATTGTTGAATAGACAGCAGTGTAACGGTGACCAATAGCAGTGCAGACGAAGCAGCAACGATTTTTTGGCTAAATCTCATAGGTTCCCTCAATTTGATAGCAAACTTATAGTTATTGTTGTAATTATAGTTATCGCCCGACTTAACGTTTACTTAAGAAATTTCCTACATTTTCTCTACTAAGTAAATTCCACAACAGACGAAAATGCCAACAACTGCACAAATAAAAAGCCCCGAGAACATTTTCTTCGGGGCTTTTTATGTAACCGATTTCACTAAATCTTTATTTATACGGGTATTTCTTCATCGTGGCTTGGCAATGCATTCCATACCGCTTTCACCAGAGTTGCCAGCGGAATGGCAAAAAAGACACCCCAGAATCCCCATAGTCCACCAAAGACTAAAACCGCGACGATAATCGCGACAGGATGCAGGTTGACAGCTTCAGAGAAAAGCACAGGGACTAGTACGTTGCCATCTAGTGCCTGAATAATGCCGTATGCCACAAGTAACCAGTAGAACTGAGGTGTTAATCCCCATTGGAAAAGGCCGACTATCGCGACAGGCACAGTCACTGCGGCAGCGCCAATATAAGGAATAAGTACCGAGAAGCCGACAGCCACAGCCAGCAATACTGAATAACGCAGATCCAGTAGTGCAAAAGTGATATAGCTGACACTGCCGACGATTAGGATTTCCATTACCTTACCGCGAATGTAGTTTGAGATCTGCTCATTCATCTCGTGCCACACTTTGGTCGCCAAGCGACGATTACGCGGTAAAACACCACTCGCCATCTCGATCATTTCCTCTTTATCTTTAAGTAAGAAGAAAACCAACAGTGGCACTAGGATGAGATAAACCCCTAAGGTCGCAAGACTGACGAGAGAAGCCAAAGAGCCTTTAACGACGCTTTCACCCATACCGATCACTTGATTCTTTGCGTTGGTAACCAGTGACTCTACAATCTGGAAGCTATCCAGCTCTGGGTATCGTTGTGGGATTTCGGCAATGAAGCCTTGCAATCCGACATACATAGTCGGAATGTCGTTAATTAAGTTGCCTACCTGCTGCCAGATAGTTGGAACCAGACCAAAAATCGCGACGAGCATTAAGCTGGTAAAACCCAAAATTACCAAGATCACCGCGAGTGTCCGCGGAATACCTAAACGCGACATTTGCACCACAGGCCACTCAAGTAAGTAAGCCAAGACAATCGCAACAAGTAAAGGCGCAATAAGGTTGCCAAAGAAATAAATGGTAATGAAGCCAAATAGAAGAATAGCTACAAGACTCACTGCATGTGGATCAGAAAAACGTCGTTTATACCAACGACTCACCATTTCAAACATTCAATACAATTCCTTAGTCACTTGCATAGAGTAATAACCATTCATTTGTTCACAATTCAATTGGAACAAATGTTTTTTAAGAAAACGGGTAATATCATTCATTGAACTGCTATCACTGATGAGAATTTGAACATTGTCACCAGGATTCAGCCCTTTAGTGTGACGCTTCGCAAGTAAAAGCGCCATGGGGCACCGCTCTTGGCGTAAATCCAAAATATTAGGTTCCATTCTCTCGCCCGATGCTTAATATTACGGTTAGATATTGTATAGTGTTTTTTTCCAACCGTCAGTGCAAATAGTAATGGTCAGCTCACAGCGGCCCAACGACGAAGTAGGAACCTTAACACTGTTCTCTGACGTGACCGAGAAACCATCTTACTTTTCGAGTGTCCAAGCGTATAGTCAACTTGCTAAAATAAGCAACTTAGTGATTTATAAATCAACGGGGTATCATCTTTAATATATGTTTAAACGTATGCGCTCATTGGTCTGCTTGTCTGTTGCAGCCGCTTTAATCGCTCCTGCTCCTGCGCTGGCCAACAACCTTGATCTTCCGGATATCGGCACTACCGCAAGCAGCACGCTCACCATTGCCCAAGAAATGCAGTATGGTGACGCTTATATGCGTATGCTACGCAACAGTAAACCGATCGTTAATGACCCCGTGCTCAACGAGTACATCGACAGTTTGGGGCATCGCTTGGTCGCCAATGCCTCTGACGTGAAAACCCCGTTTACCTTTTTTATGATTCGTGATCGTAACATCAACGCCTTCGCGTTTTTTGGTGGTTACGTCGCGCTACACTCTGGGTTATTTCTTCATGCTCAGAGCGAAAGTGAACTTGCCTCGGTAGTTGCTCACGAGATTGCGCACGTTACTCAGCGACACTTAGCACGAAGCATGGAGGAGCAAGCAAGACGCTCTCCTGCAACAATGGCCGCGCTTGCCGGTTCACTGTTACTGGCTATTGCAGCACCAGAAGCAGGGATTGCTGCGATAACCGCTACAACCGCTGGTAGCATTCAAGGCCAAATAAACTATACCCGTAGCAACGAAAAAGAAGCTGACCGATTTGGTATCAATACCCTTTCTAAAGCAGGCTTTGATGTCAACGCCATGCCACGCTTCTTTGGGCGTCTAGCAGAAGAGTATCGTTACGCGAGTAAACCACCGCCGATGCTACTCACTCACCCACTACCAGAAGATCGTATTACCGATACCCGAGCTCGTGCCCAAAATTATCCCGCCACAAGAGTCGACCCATCATTGGACTACCATCTCGCTCGTGCGCGGATTGTTGCCCGCTACGCAGGTATCGATGCGAAGGCTGCACAAGATTGGTTTAATCGAGTAGAAAAAAAGGCCGCTCCAAGCGTTCAGGTCGCTTTTCAGTACGGCAAAGCGTTAGTGCACCTTGATAACAAGGAGCTGGATCAAGCGAGTACGATCCTTCATAAGCTGTTTGAACAGCAACCGAACAATCGCTTCTACCTTGATGCGATGTCAGATCTCTATATTGCTCAGGGCAAAGCCGACAAAGCAGAAGCCATGCTGTCGAAAGCGTTGCAAGCTGCTCCCAACAATGCGGTGATTTCGATTAACTACGCAAATGCACTGATTAAACAAGACAAAAATGCTGAAGCGGTAAAAGTTCTGCAACGCTATACCCATGACAATCCAAATGATGTGAATGGTTGGCACCTGTTATCTGAAGCAAGCATCCGCTTAGGATTCAGCGATGAAGATCTCGCTGCGCGCGCAGAGATTCTCGCTTTGAAAGCGAACTGGAACAAAGCTATCCAATACTACACACAAGCTAGTCAACTCGCAGAGCTTGGCAGTTTAAAACAAGCAAGATACGATGCTCGAATCGACCAGCTAATGGTTCAGCGTGACCGTTTCTTAGCACTACAATAATTAAATGGAGATTACTCTATGTCAGTCGTGATTTATCACAACCCTCGTTGCTCAAAAAGCCGTCAGACTCTTGCTTTGTTGGAAGAGCGTGGTATTCAGCCAGAGATTGTCACTTACCTAGAAACACCACCAAGTGTTGACCAACTAAAAACACTGATGTCTCAGCTTGAACTCACAGACGTCCGTGACATGATGCGCACCAAAGAAGACCTCTATAAAGAGCTTGATCTCACGTCAGCAGACGATGAGACCTTATTCAAAGCGATGACCGAAAATCCAAAACTGATTGAGCGCCCAATTGTGGTTGCGAATGGCAAAGCGAAACATGGCCGCCCACCGGAGCAAGTTCTCGATATTCTATGAGCTGCCAAATCGTTATTCTCTATTACAGTCGCCACGGCTCAACACGAGCGATCGCGCGACAAATAGCACGTGGGGTGGAATCCATCCCACAGTGTGAAGCGGTAATAAGAACCGTGGATGAGCTGGAACCTTCTCACTCTGATCCCGCCGATCCCACCATCACCCTGAATGAGCTTAAACAGTGCGACGGTTTGGCGATGGGAAGTCCGGTTTGGTTTGGCAATATGGCGGCTCCGCTGAAACACTTTTGGGATAAGACCACGCCTTTGTGGGTATCTGGGGATCTCATCGATAAACCCGCTTGCGTATTTACTTCCTCCTCCAGCATGCATGGTGGTCAGGAGGCAACGCTGCAAAGCATGATGCTGCCTTTGCTTCACCACGGCATGATGATCTTAGGCATTCCCTATTCTGAGCCTAAGCTTCATTCTACACAGTCAGGTGGCACTCCCTATGGAGCTACGTCGGTGAGCACTTCTAACTCGGCACTCAGTGACGATGAAATAGAACTCTCTCAACAACTTGGCAAGCGCCTCGCGCAAACCGCTTTAAAAATGAAGGACCACTAAATATGCAAGAGATGCAACCAACAACAAAGCTGTATCGTCTGTTGGCCTTGTTTGGCAATCTCGCACTGTTGGCATGGATCGCACTGTGGCAGCTCTCTTTGTCACCTCATCCTCATATTGGCAGTACAACATTGGCGATAGCGTGGGCAATCCCACTTTTGCTTCCCCTTCCTGGCATTTTGGCCGGTAAGCCATACACGCACGCTTGGGCTAACTTTGTACTCATGCTCTACTTCCTGCACGGTTTTACAATCCTCTATATCGATGATGGGGAACGTTGGCTGGCAGTGGTAGAGTTACTTCTGACTACCATTGCATTCTTTGGCAACATTCTTTATGCCCGTACGAGAGGCAAAGAGCTAGGGATGAAATTGAAGCGCTTATCTAAAGTCGAAAAAGAAGAAAAAGCCCGATTTGAGGCAGATAAATAGAAGTAAAAAAAGGGTCTGAATAATCAGACCCTTTCTTTTTGCTATTGAATAACAGCGGTTGATTCACTGCCGTCGTTGACCGTTTTATCCCCTTCAGCATCAAGCTCTGGCTCGGTCTCTGGGACAGGCGCAACGTACTGATAAGGCTTACCCTGCCATTCAAAGACTAGAATCATCTCTGTCGCAATCACTTCTGGCTCTGGGGTCACTTGAGTCTCAGTCAATGCAGCGGATTCAGTTTGAGCGACAGAGTCGGTACTTTGAGTCGCTGAATCTGCCCCGAATTCGCTATCCACTTGAGGTGCTTGTGGTGTCAATACTTGCGGCATATCCGTCACGCTTTCACGTTGAACGAGATCACCAATACGGCGGACTTCCTGTTCAAACTCTTGCTCTGTCGAAAGCAGATGAACATTGAAGGTCACTTGGTTGCCTTGAATTTTCAAGATATCAATCGACGCCACTGAACTAAGCTTCTTGAGCTGGTTCTCTAGTGTGAAAAAGCCAACCGCATCATTTAGCTCTGTAAAACGTACTTTAATTGCTTGTGATGACTCACTTGCAACCACTACGGCACTCTTCTTCGCGTAGTAATCACTGATTTGGTTGATCATTTTGTCAGCCGCATCCGAGCCGTTATTTGATCCGGACAACGGAGCTTGGCGCGTCACGCCAATGCTTGCAGGTTTTTGATCGTATAAGGTCCAACGAACACTGTTGCCTTGAGCCCGAACCACCAAAACGGCATCGACTGGGTAGCGCTGACTGGCTTGACCGACTGGTTGGATAAATCCACCCCACAGATCTGAGACAGCAACACCTGTGATATCGTCAAAATCACCGACAGGCACCGTTAGCGGTAAGCCTCGTTTCTCGGCTTGAGCCTGCATTTGAGTAAGCACTGTAGAGTTAGAGTGTTCCCAAATAATGTTTCTATCTGCTGGTCCTTCTTCAACCAACCACACTAATAAGTTCGCACGCGCTGCTGGCCAAATCGGTAACTGAGCCTGACTTAGTAAAGAACGAATATGCGGAGCACTAAAGCCCATACGCAGTGTTTGTTCACCATTCGCCTGGCCATAGCTCAGTTGGGCTAGATATTGGGCACTTTGCTGTAGTGCTTTTTGAACGACAGGATTGGAAATCGCTTCACGATCACCCGAGGCTTTTACAATCACCTCTTTCATACCTTCTGCACGAGCTTGAGCATCGGCATTCTCAACCGTTTGGTCTAGAACAACTTCAGTACGGTATAGGTCAACATTGGTCAGAGCCATCGCTGGTGAAGCCATCATTCCCAAAACGAGCAAAGCTAATTGGCGCATACACTTCCTAACATCAGTTTTTTACACGTTAAAGGTCGATGATAAGCAACTATCGGGGTCGGAGCAACTAAAGGTCTAGGATATCGTCGTCAAACTCGACTTTCTCGTTTGAATACATAGTGGCCATCTATGAGTAATTCGCAAAATATTTGATCGAGTTCAGATTGCAAACGTTTGGCATAATGATAAAATCCCGCGAATTTTATTTTTGTCGAGTGATTTACGTTACTCGTCGCTTCGCTACTTAAAGGAATGACAACATGAAAAATGCCATTCAAGGCGTTCAAATGCTCTTCGTCGCGTTTGGTGCTCTGGTTCTCGTACCACTACTGACGGGCTTAGATCCAAGTGTCGCACTGTTCGGTGCAGGTGTCGGTACCCTACTTTTCCAAATGATTACTCGCCGTAGCGTTCCTATTTTCTTAGCCTCTTCTTTTGCCTTTATTGCACCTATTCTTTACGGTGTTCAAGCATGGGGCGTTCCAGCAACTATGGGCGGCCTAATGGCTGCGGGCTGTGTGTATGTGGCGATGGGTGCTTTGATTAAAGTTCGTGGTGTTGAAATCATCCATAAGCTTTTGCCACCCGTTGTTGTCGGTCCTGTGATCATGGTTATTGGCCTTGGTCTAGCGCCTGTGGCAGTGAATATGGCACTAGGTAAAGTGGACGGGGCTCAAGTGATTGATGCGAACGCTTCACTGGTTATCTCTGTGGCTTCACTACTTACAACTATCGCGCTAAGTGTTTTTGCTAAAGGCTTTTTAAAGCTAACTCCTATCTTAGGCGGTATCGTTGTTGGTTACTGTTTGAGTCTGGGCTACGGTATTGTTGACTTTACTCCTGTTCATCAGGCAGCTTGGTTCGCACTACCTAACTTCACTTTCCCTGAGTTCAACATTAACGCTATCCTGTTTATGATTCCTGTTGCCATTGCGCCTGCGGTAGAGCACGTGGGCGATATGCTAGCAATCTCAAATGTGACTGGTAAAAACTACGTTAAGAAACCTGGCCTACACCGTACAATTACTGGTGACGGTATTGCGACGATTGCCGCCTCTATGGTTGGCGCTCCACCAAATACAACTTACTCAGAAGTCACTGGCGCAGTCATGCTGACTAAAGCATTCAACCCAGTGATCATGACTTGGGCTGCAATTGCAGCGATCGTTTTGGCATTGGTTGGTAAGTTGGGAGCCGTGCTACAAACTATCCCTATGCCAGTAATGGGCGGCATCATGATTCTGCTGTTTGGTTCAATTGCTACTGTTGGCTTGAATACGCTCATCAAAAACAATGTTGACCTACATAAATCACGCAACCTAGTCATCGTCGCCATCACTTTAGTGTTTGGTATTGGCGGTATGGCTTTCGGTGTTGGCGAGTTTAGCCTTCAGGGTGTGAGCCTATGTGGTATCGTTGCGATTCTTCTTAACCTATTGCTACCAAAAGATCTTGGCGAAAACCATGTTGTGGATAACGCCCAGATGGAAGAAGAAGTGAAATAGACTCGAGAGTCGAGAATTAAAGAAATGGAGAGGGTTGGCGTTTTGCGCCAACCCTTTTATTTGGATGGACGATTATTTTATCCAGTCAGTACAAGAGCTGCCGGCAATTTTTCAGTCACAACGACACACCTTCGCGGCACGACGAACTTACTAGATACACAACTCAACAAACTGAGCACGAGTCAGCATCGCCAAATCACGGGGAGCCAACTCTATTTCCAAGCCGCGCTTACCAGCACTGACACACATGGTCTCTTGCTCTTCAGCACTGACATGAATAAATGTCGGTAGAGCTTTCTTTTGCCCCAGCGGACTGATCCCCCCCACCACGTAGCCAGTCGTTTTCTGCGCAATGTCGGGATCGGCCATATCTGCTTTTTTCGCTTTGGCCGCTTTGGCTGCCAACTTTAGATTCAGCTTTTGATCGACAGGGATAATCGCTACAGCCAAATTCTTAGCTTCACCGTTGAGGCTAAATAGTAGTGTCTTAAAGACTTTGGCTGGGTCCTGGCCTAGCACTTCCGCCGCCTCTAGACCGTAGCTATCAGCTCTAGGGTCATGTTCATATTGATGAATGGTGTGAGCCACCTTTTTCTTTTTCGCGAGATTGATTGCAGGAGTCATACTCCCTCCTGTTCTGGTATAGAAACAAAAAGCGCCACTCCGAAGAGTGGCGCTTTAGATTAAAGATAATAATCCGTTGTCGTCAACTTACTTGTAAACGATCTCACCTGATGGTGCGTATTTGTTTACGTCTACAGGGCTGTTTGCTTGTAGGTACTCTTTTAGTACTTCAGCGTCAACGAAACCTGTGTTTACGTAACCTGGGTGATCACTCACTTTAGGGTAACCATCACCACCAGCTGCGTTGTAGCTTGGTACTGTGAAGCGGTAAGTTTCGTCTAGACGAAGCTGTTTACCACCGATGAATACGTTAGAAACTTCACCGTTTGCCACTGTCATAGAGATACCAGCGAACTGAGCGTAAGCACCAGAATCAACAGGTTTAGTTGCCACTACGTTTAGGTAGTCCAGCACTTCTTGACCAGACATATCTGTGTAAGTCAGGATGTTAGCAAATGGCTGTACAGTTAGTACATCTTTGTAAGTCACGTCGCCTGCTTCGATTGAGTCACGAACACCACCAGAGTTCATTACAGCGAAGTCAGCTTTAGCACGCTCCATGTGAGCAGTTGCAATTAGACGACCTAGGTTAGTTTGCTGGAAGCGAACTACGTTACGGTCACCTTCAAGCTTACCGTTAGTCTCAGCGATCTTAACGTTTAGCTGAGCTTGGCCTTGCTCTTGGTATGGACGTAGGAAATCAAGAAGTGCTTGATCTTGAGCGATTTCATCTTCGATAAAGACGCGTTCTTTCTTACCGTCAATCTCAACTTTCTTCTTCAGGTTAACTGGGATTAGATCGTAGCTCACCATTTGAAGCTCACCGTTACGGAATTCGTAATCAGCACGACCTACGTATTTACCCCACTCGTGAGCCTGCACAATGTAAGTACCGTTTTGCATGTCTGGCTTACATTCGTCAGAAGGTTTGAAGTTTTTCTTCACAACGTTTGGCGCTTCCATACATACTGGCTCTTGAGAGTGACCACCAACGATCATGTCTAGAGAACCTTCGTCTAGGTAGCGAGCTAGCGCAACGTCACCCGGTGCGTTTACGCCACGTTTGCCATCTTCATAGTGACCCATGTGAGTAACCGCGAAGATCAGATCTGGTTTCTCAGTTTTCTCAAGTTCAGCGATCAGCTTCTTCGCTTCTTCTTTTGGATCGCGGAAATCGATGCCACCAATAAATTCTGGGTTACCAATTTTTGCAGTGTCTTCAGTAGTTAGACCAATAACAGCAATCTTGATGCCTTGCTTGTTGAACATCTGGTAAGCCTGGAACATACGTTCGCCAGTCTTTTTGTCGTAGATGTTCGCTGAAAGCATTGGGAAGTTCGCCCACTCTTTCTGCTTGAATAGCACGTCTAGTGGGTTATCGAACTCGTGGTTACCTAGTGCCATAGCATCGTAACCAATTTTGCTCATACCTTTGAAATCAGGTTCCGCATCTTGTAGATCAGACTCTGGCACACCCGTGTTGATATCACCGCCAGATAGAAGTAGCGAGCTACCGCCTTCAGCTGCGATTTCAGCGCGAAGTTCGTCAATAAGAGTCTTACGAGCAGCCATGCCGTACTCACCATATTTGTTCTGCCAGAAACGACCGTGGTGGTCATTCGTGTGAAGAACTGTCAGCTTATACGTTTTATCTGCTTCCCACTCGTGTTGTGGTGCTGTTGCACAACCAGCTAGAGTTGCCAGAATTGCTGCGCTAATTGCGCTTTTTACGATCAGGCCTTGCTTCATTGTCATACCTTTTGAACTTTTTGGGTTTCCACTGCTTTTTATTACTGCTCTTTATGAATAGACAGACTTGAAGATTAAAGTGCTGAAAGAGCAGTAAAACTTGAACTAGTTTAAATTAACCACACTTACCTGACAGCCTGATTTCATATTTATGTAGGATAGATCACCATAATCCGCTATCGAATGTGTAACAAATCATCAAAGTTGCATTTGATTTATCAAATGATCACAAGCAATCGTTTGTCTGTGAGATAAGCCCCGTGCTTACAATGGTGTGACGGTTAGCGTTTACTCAACACATAGTGAAAACATTATCAATAATCCTATGTTTTGGAGATAAAAAAAGGCTGGTTCAACAACCAGCCTTTACAAAAACGTCACCCGACTTATTTAATATCGATGTGCTCAAAACCTTTGATTAGGTCATCCAATGCTTTCATCTGAGCAAGGAAAGGTTCTAGCTTGTCGAGTGGTAATGCCGATGGACCGTCACAACGCGCTTTTTCTGGATTCGGGTGTGCTTCGATAAACAGACCTGCAATACCCGTCGCAAGACCTGCTTTAGCCAGTTCAACCGTTTGTTCACGACGACCGCCTGATGCCGCGCCAGAAGGGTCACGCATCTGCAATGAGTGAGTCACATCAAAGATGATTGGGCTACCATTTGATGCCTGTTTCATCACTCCGAAACCTAGCATATCAACCACAAGGTTGTCGTAACCGTGGCAAGAGCCGCGCTCACATAGAATGACATTGTTGTTGCCACACTCTGCAAACTTTTCAACGATGTTGCCTACCTGACCTGGGCTCATAAATTGTGGTTTCTTAACGTTGATCACCGCGCCTGTTTTCGCCATCGCTTCAACTAGGTCTGTCTGACGTGCAAGAAATGCTGGCAACTGGATAACGTCAACCACATCCGCAACAGGCTGAGCTTGCGCTTCAGTATGAACATCAGTAATGATCTTAACGCCAAAGGTATCTTTCAACTCTTGGAAGATTTTCATCCCTTCTTCAAGACCAGGACCACGGTATGAGTGTACCGAACTGCGGTTTGCTTTATCGAATGATGCTTTGAATACGTATGGAATGCCTAATTTCTCAGTTACCTTTACGTAGTGTTCACAAATCTGCATCGCTAGATCACGTGACTCAAGAACGTTCATGCCTGCAAACAGCGTAAACGGCTTGTCGTTTGCTACTGGAATGTCACCTACGTGAACAATTTTCTGTTCCATTTTATTCTCTCTATTTCGATATCTGCCAACGGCTAAACGTTGGACTTAATGTAAGGTCACCTGAGTTTCACTCATGGCGTGAACTTGATTCTTCAATAATTCAGCCCCCGGATCATCTGGGCACTGGTCGATAAAATACTGATAGTCATTCAATGCGATTTGATGGCAGTCAAGTTGCTGATATATAAAGCCACGATCGCGAATCTCATAAGGGTCATCGGGCGCGAATGTCAGCGCTAGATCGGTACACTTCAATGCCAGAGTATAGCGCTCTTCGCGCAACAGGGCACTTTTCAGCAAGGCTAACCAGCGACCAATAATCGTTGGGTTGTCAGTCTCTTTTAAATGTTTTGCCTCTAGCTTCGCCAATGGTCCTTTGTGACCAATCAGCCAAGCACCCAAGGTGTGTTCAGAAACATACTCGCCGTTAAACGGATTAACGTATAGCGGCTTTTCGTTGTACCACTCTAGTTTGAGTAGGAACTGAGTCGGGAAAGTGACCCCGACTAAAGGAAAACCCAGCTTTCTCGCAAGGTAGAGCAGAATCGCCCCTAGGCTAACTGGAATCCCTTTACGACTTTGCAGTACTTTATCGATAAAGCCATTGTCTGAATGAAAATAGCTCTCTCTATCGCCGCGAAACTCCCATTGATAGTAGAAGAGTCGCAACAAGGCATCAAAACGCTGCTTGTCATCAAATTCATGGACAAGTGCAATTTCGGCTTCTTGCACCAAACGATTGAGCTCTGCTTTCGACCACTGAACATCAGTCTGAGGGTTGATGGCTTCATTGAGTACTAATGCGCCTTCAACCAGCTCCATCGCATCAAAGTCTTCATCAAACAATTCAAACATATCGGTTGTCATAACTTTATCAACCTAAATAACCATTAACCAAAGAACAGAGGTGTTTTAGTTACCGCGACTTTGCCAGCCATCGCTAACCAACCTAAAGCACCGAAGAATGAAAATGTTCTTAGTAGCTTGTTTTTACCGAGTTTTAGAGCAAAAAAGCCCAGTGCGATGTAGGCTAGCACACAAGTGATTTTTTCTGTCAGCCAAGCAGATTCAGGTGTAAACGGGATAAAGCCCGTGATCATAATCAGGCCGATACCTGATAGCAGCAAACAGGTGTCGTTGATATGCGGAAATACCTTAAAGAACTTCTTCTCTAACAGGTTTGAATTCGCCATCATCATCGCAAATCGAACCGACAGAAGCGTCGCACTAATAACAATCGTTAACAGGTGGAAATGCTTTAAACCTTCGTACATTGATAATCTCTCTTACTTCACTGATGAGAACTGACCGATTGTTACTCGATCGTTGTCACCATAGTCCTTGTAGGTAGCCACTTGGTCGTAGCCAAGTGATATTAGTAATTCCCGTACAGCCTCGCCTTGTTCGAAACCATGTTCAAACATCAGCCAACCTTGTTCGGCTAGGTAGTCACGCGCTTTAGCTGCGATGTGCTTGATGTCGGCCAACCCTTTCTCTTCTGCCACCAGCGCACTAAGTGGTTCGAAACGCACATCTCCCTGAGTTAGATGTGGGTCTTCTTTCTCTATATAAGGTGGGTTGGACACAATCAAAGCAAACTCTGTACCAGCCGGAATCGGATCAAACCAACTACCAGCCATAAAGCGCGTGTTAGATATGTTGAGCGCATCAGCATTTGATTGAGCCAATTGCTGAGCCTCGGGTTTTAAATCGACGCCCCACACTTGTCGCTTAGGCAGTTCTGAGGCAAGTGCAAGCGCTATCGCTCCGGTTCCTGTGCCTAAGTCCAAGATATCACCTTGATTATTCGAGGCTTTATCCAGTGCAATTTCAACCAGTCGTTCAGTATCCGGTCTTGGGATTAAAGTACTTGGCGAGACCTTTAGTGGCAATGACCAAAACTCACGTTCACCCACAATGTACGCGACGGGTTCACCCGCAAGCCTACGTTCCAGCAAAATTTGAAACGCCGTCAGGTCTGACGAGGATAAGATTTTATCTGGCCATGTAAGTAGGAAGGAGCGTGGTTTGTCGAGAGCGTGGCAAAGAAGCACCGCGGCATCAAGAGAGGGCGAATCACTGCCACTCTCTTGAAGTTGCTGTACGGCCTTTTTTAGTGTGCGTTCAACACTGTTATCAGCCGACATAGAATTAGTTGTTCTCAGCCAATGCAGCAAGTTGGTCTGCTTGGTGTTCCTGAATCACAGGATCAATCAGACTTGCAAGATCGCCTTCCATCACTTCATTGAGACGGTAGATAGTCAGGTTGATACGGTGGTCTGAAACACGACCTTGTGGGTAGTTGTAGGTACGAATACGGTCACTACGATCACCTGAACCTAGTAGGTTACGGCGTGTATCAGAGACTTCTGCGGCACGTTTTGCTTCTTCAGCCTGAATAATACGTGCAGCCAGAACAGCCATTGCTTTTGCTTTATTCTTGTGCTGAGAACGCTCGTCCTGACACTCAACCACTGTACCTGTTGGTAAGTGAGTGATACGGATTGCTGAGTCTGTGGTGTTAACGTGCTGACCACCCGCGCCCGATGCACGGAAAGTATCGATTTTCAGATCCGCCGCTTTAATTTCTGGAATTTCAGCTTCTGGAACTTCAGCCATAACGGCAACGGTACATGCCGAAGTATGTACACGACCTTGCGATTCTGTTGCAGGAACACGTTGAACACGGTGACCGCCCGATTCAAACTTTAGTACGCCATATGCGCCATCACCAGACACTCTAGCGATCATCTCTTTGTAACCGCCATGCTCCGCTTCGTTTGAAGACATAACTTCAACGCGCCAGCCTTTTTTCTCTGCAAACTTGCTGTACATACGGAAAAGGTCACCAGCGAAAATACCTGCTTCATCACCACCCGCACCCGCGCGAATTTCTAGGAAACAGTTACGATCGTCGTTTGGATCTTTAGGAAGAAGAAGGATCTGTAGCTCATCGCTCAGACGTTCAATCGCCCCTTTCGCTTCTTTAATCTCTTCCTGCGCCATTTCGCGCATCTCTTCGTCGTCTTCATTCGCCATCTCTTCAGCAGCAACGAGATCTTCTTGAGCTTGCTGATAAGCTTGGAAACACTTAGTGACTTCCTCTAGTTGAGAGTACTCTTTTGACAACGCACGGAATTTATCTTGGTTACCGATCACATCAGGATCGCCCAAAAGATGTTGAACTTCTTCGTAACGCTCAACCAGTGTTTCTAACTTAGTTAAAATAGAGGCTTTCATAGTTTTCTTTAACTCGGGGGTTTAATGAAGTCTGACACTCGTAATGATTACGAGTTCTCTAGACCTAAACTTTGTCTAATGGTAGCAAGCCGTGCAGGCTCGCCCTTCTCTGCGGCACTTTGTAAGGCGCGAGTAGGCGCATGAATTAATCTGTTCGTCAGTTTGTTGCTGAGTTCAAGCAAGACTTTCTCAGCATCAGCACCAGCCGCAAGAGACTGTAGGCTTTTGCTCAAGAGCTCTTCGCGAATTTCATTGGCGGTCTGACGATATTCTCGAATACTGTCTACTGCCTGAAGAGAGCGCATCCATGACATAAACGCGGCGCTTTCTTCACTGACGATCGCTTCCGCTTGAATCGCTTCAATCTTGCGTTGTTCAATATTACTATCAACAATAGACTGCAAATCATCTACTGTGTACAGGTAGGCGTCATTCAAATCGCCCACTTGTGACTCAATATCACGTGGAACGGCAATATCAACCAAAAGCATGGGTTGGAAACGGCGAGATTTTAACGCGCTTTCTACCATCCCTTTACCTATGATAGGCAATGGACTCGCGGTAGAACTGATCACAATATCTGCTCGTGATAGATGTTCGGGAATCTCAGGCAAGCCAATAATTTCTGCCCCAAACTGCTCAGCCAACGGCAATGCGCGTTCTTTGGTTCGGTTAGCAACAATCATCTTAGTACAGCCATTGCCAGCAAGATGCTTAGCGACCAACTCGATGGTCTCACCCGCACCAACCAACAACACTGTCGACTTTTCTAACGATTCAAAAATATGTTTCGCAAGTGTACAAGCTGCATACGCGACGGAAACGGCATTACCACCGATATCCGTTTCAGTTCTCACGCGCTTCGCTACCGAAAAAGCCTTCTGGAATAATTTTTCCATCGACGAATCAACAGCTTTGTTGTCACGCGAATCTGAATACGCTTGTTTAACTTGCCCCAATATCTGAGGTTCACCCAACACCAGTGAATCCAACCCGCACGAAACACGCATTAAATGACGTATTGCGGCTTGTTCTTCATGAATGTAGAGACTGGGTTTTAGATCTTCAGGGCTAACCTGATGGAATTGAGACAACCAATCGATAATCTTGCTTTTACCACCACCTTTTACATCGCAATAGATTTCGGTGCGATTACAGGTAGAAATGATGACACTGCCATTCACCGCAGGGTTATGGCCAAGCTGTTGTAATGCTTCAGGTAACTTATCCGGACCAAAAGCGACTTTTTCACGCAGTTCGACTGAGGCCGTATTGTGGTTGATACCTATAGCAAGCAAAGACATGTATCGTGGATTCTCTGATTCAGATATGGACAAATAAGGTCGGAATTTTACTTGATGCCCCCGTTTATTGAAAGGGGAATAAGGATATGTTTTCTTGAGTTCGTGATTTCAGTGATATAGTGAGGCCTAACTTTGGGCAAAACTGGATAAATAATCAGCAATGACGAAACATTTTCGCTCTCTTGTTATTCTACTTGCAGGCTTAATTTTGCTTAATGGCTGTGCAACCATAGAGAGCACAACGAACGTAGAGTGGCAAACTCATCAGCAAAGATTGGCATCGATCGATGCTTATCAATCTACGGGCAAACTGGGCTATATTTCTCCCGAACAAAGACAATCACTCAATTATCAATGGTCATACTCCGCCGATTTGACCCAATTGAGGTTAACCACTTTTCTTGGTCAAACCGCTCTCAACCTGAAAGCCTCTCCACAAGGCGCTACCGTTGAGACCTATGATGACCAACGCTATTCAGCTCCGACATCTCAAGCACTGATTCAACGCCTGACTGGTTTGAATATCCCGGTTGAACAATTGAATGACTGGATGCTGGGTCGACCCACACAAGCTGACGATTATCAATTAAGTGAGACCAATACTCTCGCCCGCCTAACCAAACAAGTGGGTCTGCAAACTTGGCAACTCGACTATCTCACGTATCAGGATGTCCAATACCAGGGAACGTTGTTACCACTGCCGAAAAAAATCAAACTCACACAGGGCGACATCTCTATTAATCTGTTTATTTCCAACTGGAACCTCAGCGAATGATCACGGAAACCACTCATTGGCCTTCTCCGGCAAAGCTTAACCTATTTCTGTATATCACTGGTCGTCGTGACAACGGTTACCATGAACTGCAAACCCTGTTTCAGTTTCTTGACCATGGTGACGATCTAACCATTACCGCCAATGACTCTGGTGAAATCACCCTCTCACCAGAGATTCCGGGCGTCCCTCTGCATGATAATTTGATCTGGAAAGCCGCAACAGCCTTACAACTAAAGTCAGGCTGTCGCTATGGAGCTCACATTGAGCTGAACAAAGTGCTGCCTATGGGCGGTGGTATCGGTGGTGGTTCATCGAACGCAGCCAGCACGTTAGTGGCTCTGAACTTTTTGTGGCAAACCAACTTGTCTGATGATGAACTTGCTGAAATTGGACTGAAGCTCGGTGCTGATGTGCCAGTCTTTACTCGCGGGTTCGCCGCGTTTGCAGAAGGTGTAGGTGAACTACTGACTAAGGCAGAGCCAGAAGAGAAATGGTACTTAGTGGTAAGGCCAAATGTATCGATTGCGACAGTCGACATTTTCACTCATCCGCAGCTGACAAGAAACACACCAAAACGTGAGCTGGCAACACTTCTTGACAGCGATTACGGAAACGATTGCGAAAAAATTGTTCGAATGCTGTACCAAGAGGTTGATAAGCAACTTTCATGGCTGCTACAATACGCGCCGTCGCGACTTACAGGGACAGGATCATGCGTTTTTGCCGAGTTTTCGAGCAAAAATGAGGCAGAAGCTGTTCTTGATAAACTCCCAGACACCGTCTCTACTTTTATCGCTAAAGGCAAGAATCTTTCTCCTTTGCACGAGACGCTGGCTAAGTACCGCTTAGCCCACAAACAATCTATTTAAAAACTGGACGCAACCCTGAGGTTTCCACCGTGCCTGATATGAAGCTATTTGCTGGTAACGCTACACCTGAACTAGCCCAACGTATTGCTGATCGTCTATACATCTCTCTTGGTGATGCAACTGTTTCTCGTTTTTCTGATGGCGAAGTCGCTGTTCAAATTAACGAAAACGTTCGTGGTAGTGATGTTTTCATCATTCAATCGACTTGTGCACCAACTAACGACAACCTAATGGAACTTGTAGTGATGATTGATGCAATGCGCCGCGCTTCAGCGGGCCGTATTACAGCAGTTATCCCTTACTTTGGTTACGCTCGCCAAGACCGTCGTGTACGTTCTGCTCGTGTGCCAATCACTGCTAAAGTTGTTGCAGATTTCCTTTCTAACGTTGGTGTTGACCGCGTTCTTACTATCGACCTTCACGCAGAGCAAATTCAAGGCTTCTTCGATGTACCTGTAGACAACATCTTCGGTACTCCAGTTCTTCTTGAAGATATGCAAGCACGTGGCCTAGAAAACCCAGTTGTGGTTTCTCCAGACCTAGGTGGTGTTGTTCGTGCGCGTGCAACTGCTAAAGCGCTTGGTGATATCGATATCGCTATCGTTGATAAGCGTCGCCCTCGCGCTAACGTATCAGAAGTAATGAACCTAATCGGTGATGTTGAAGGTCGTGACTGTGTTATCGTTGACGACATGATCGATACAGGTGGCACACTATGTAAAGCAGCTGAAGCGCTTAAAGAGCGCGGTGCTAAGCGCGTATTCGCTTACGCAACGCATGCTGTATTCTCTGGTAACGCTGCACACAACATTGGCAACTCAGTACTAGACCAAGTTATCGTAACTGACTCTATTACTATGTCTAAAGAGATGGAAGCAACTGGCAAGGTAACAACACTAAGCCTTTCTCGCATGCTAGCTGAAGCGATTCGTCGCATCAGCAATGAAGAGTCAATCTCAGCAATGTTCAACTAATCGAACCTTCGATTAATCAGTTTTAAAAGCACCCCTCTCTGGGGTGTTTTTTTATTCCCGCTCTATCCTCATCTCGCCCGTCGGCAGATTTGTATGCTATGATACTGCGCTTTTTGAGATTCCAAGAGAGATCCTAGCCTTGAGTCAACCTATCAAACTTCTTGTCGGCCTTGCCAATCCGGGGCCTGAATACGCTAAAACTCGTCACAATGCGGGTGCGTGGGTAGTAGAAGAGCTCGCACGTATCCATAACGTGACGCTGAAAAATGAAGCTAAGTTTTTTGGTCTTAGTGGGCGTATTGTGGTTAACGGTCAGGATCTCCGCTTACTCATCCCAACGACGTTTATGAACCTTTCAGGTAAATCAATTGCTGCGGTAGCGAAATTCTACCAAATTAAACCTGAAGAGATCATGGTCGCACACGATGAATTGGATTTACCTCCAGGCGTCGCTAAATTTAAGAAAGGCGGTGGTCACGGTGGTCACAATGGCCTACGCGATACCATCAGCAGACTTGGGAACTGCAAAGATTTCTATCGTCTAAGGATCGGCATTGGTCATCCTGGACATAAAGACAAAGTTGCCGGCTATGTATTAGGCAAAGCACCGGCAAAAGAACAAGAGCTTCTTGATGCAGCGGCAGATGAATCTGTTCGCTGTCTGGACATTCTGATTAAGGATGGCCTTTCAAAAGCACAAAACCGTTTACACACGTTCAAAGCTGAATAAGGTTACTATCATGGGTTTTAAATGTGGCATCGTTGGCCTACCAAACGTTGGTAAATCAACACTGTTCAACGCACTCACTAAAGCTGGCATCGAAGCGGCTAACTTTCCGTTCTGTACCATCGAGCCAAACACAGGTGTTGTACCTGTGCCAGATCTACGTCTAGATGCACTAGCAAAGATCGTTAACCCACAAAGAGTACTGCCGACAACAATGGAATTTGTTGATATCGCAGGCCTTGTAGCGGGTGCCTCTCGCGGTGAAGGTCTAGGAAACAAATTCCTAGCTAACATCCGTGAAACTGACGCGATTGGCCACGTAGTACGCTGTTTTGAAAACGAAAACATCGTTCACGTTGCAGGCAAAGTATCACCAATCGAAGATATCGAAGTGATCAACTTAGAGCTTGCAATGGCAGACTTAGATTCATGTGAACGCGCAATTCAACGTAATGCTAAGAAAGCAAAAGGCGGCGATAAAGACGCTAAATTTGAACTGACCGTTCTTGAAAAGCTACTACCTGTACTGTCTGAAGGCGGTATGGCACGTACTGTTGAATTGTCAAAAGAAGAACTAGCCGCTGTTGGTTACCTAAACTTCCTGACTCTAAAACCAACCATGTACATCGCTAACGTGAATGAAGATGGTTTTGAGAACAACCCGTATCTAGATGCTGTTCGTGAGTACGCAGAAAAAGAGAACAACGCAGTAGTTGCTGTGTGTGCGGCAATTGAGTCTGAGCTTTCTGAGCTTGAAGACGAAGACCGTGAAGAGTTCCTTGCAGATATGGGCATTGAAGAACCTGGTCTTAACCGCGTGATCCGTTCAGGTTACGAACTACTGACTCTTCATACTTACTTCACCGCGGGTGTTAAAGAAGTTCGTGCTTGGACTATCCCTGTAGGTGCAACAGCGCCTCAAGCTGCAGGTAAGATCCACACTGACTTTGAAAAAGGTTTCATTCGTGCCGAAGTGGTTGGTTATGATGACTTCATCCAGTTCAATGGCGAAAGTGGCGCGAAAGACGCAGGTAAATGGCGTTTGGAAGGTAAAGAATACATCGTTAAAGATGGCGACGTTGTTCACTTCCGTTTCAACGTTTAATTTCTATCCAAGTCTTTGACTTTAAAAGCCAGCACAATTGCTGGCTTTTTTACTGCGGTAACCAGCAGAAATAAATAAAACCCACAATCTAATGTCATTTTGTTATCAGTTTTCGATCATTAACACGCCTCTTTGTTTAAAAAGAAACCGAACAGTTGATTTCTAGGGATTTATTCAAAAAAACTATTGACGACTTTGCCTCAACTTCGCATAATGCGCGCCGTTCCCGACGATAAGGCAACGAGTCGAAAAGAACGAAACATGGCATGGCTACGTAGCTCAGCTGGTTAGAGCACATCACTCATAATGATGGGGTCACAGGTTCGAATCCCGTCGTAGCCACCATTCCTAAGCGTTTTTAAATAAAAGCTTTTAGGAAAAGATGCGGAAATGGCGGAATTGGTAGACGCACCAGATTTAGGTTCTGGCGCCGCAAGGTGTGAGAGTTCAAGTCTCTCTTTCCGCACCATTCTTTAAGTCTCTCTTTGAGAGCACTGCAGGTCTATCGCCAAGCGGTAAGGCAGCGGCTTTTGATGCCGCCATTCCCTGGTTCGAATCCAGGTAGACCTGCCACTATTTGTAGTGCCAAGCCTAATTAAAAAAGGGCTTGTCTCTAAGAGCTAGAGAGTTTATATTGTCTCGCTCACGAGTGGCTACGTAGCTCAGCTGGTTAGAGCACATCACTCATAATGATGGGGTCACAGGTTCGAATCCCGTCGTAGCCACCATTTACAACGTTATCTTGATTTTACCAATTATCAGGATGACTACAGAACAAGATGCGGAAATGGCGGAATTGGTAGACGCACCAGATTTAGGTTCTGGCGCCGCAAGGTGTGAGAGTTCAAGTCTC
>NZ_JBNJOF010000032.1:0-25083 GCF_050113875.1 Vibrio sp. TRT 1302
AGAGAGTAAATCAGCATAGAGCCGTGGCCGTTAGAAAGTACGAAACGGTCGCGGTCAGCCCACTCTGGGTTAGCTGGGTTGTGATTTAGGTGTGAACGCCAAAGAACTTCAGCGATATCAGCCATACCCATTGGCGCACCTGGGTGACCAGAGTTAGCTTGTTGTACACCATCCATGCTCAGAGCGCGGATTGCATTTGCTAGATGTTTACGATCCATAATAAATACCGATTAATAGATTGTTTCTTAAGAAAGGATAATAAGAGGGGAACGCAAACGTTCCCCTCTAGAAATTCTGGTGATTAAAGCTTCGCTTCAATCATTGCTTCAAGTTTGCCTTGGTCTACTGCGAAGTTGCGGATACCTTCTGCAAGCTTCTCAACTGCCATTGGGTCTTGGTTGTGTTCCCATAGGAACTCAGCGTGAGTCATCGCTGCTGGACGTGTTGCTGAACCTTTAGAATCAACTAGCTTCTCAACGACTTCACCTTCAGCTGCTTCAAGCTCTGCTAAAAGAGCAGGAGCGATAGTCAGACGGTCACAGCCAGCTAGCTCAAGGATCTCACCGATGTTACGGAAGCTTGCGCCCATAACGACAGTGTTGTAGCCGTACTCTTTGTAGTAGTTGTAGATCTTAGATACTGACAACACGCCTGGGTCTTCTTGAGCTTCAAAGTCACGACCTTCTTTCGCTTTGTACCAGTCCATGATTCGACCAACGAATGGAGAGATTAGGAATACGCCAGCTTCAGCACATGCGCGAGCCTGAGCGAAAGAGAATAGAAGAGTAAGGTTACAGTTGATGCCTTCTTTTTCTAGGATTTCAGCGGCACGGATACCTTCCCAAGTAGACGCTAGCTTGATAAGGATGCGATCGTTAGTGATACCTGCATCGTTGTACATTTTAACGAGCTGGCGTGCTTTTGCTACGCTGCCTTCCATGTCGTAAGAAAGACGTGCGTCAACTTCAGTTGAAATACGACCTGGAATGGTTTTAAGGATTTCTTTACCGATGTTTACCGCTAGCATGTCACAAGTGTCTTGTACTTGCTGTGCTTTATCAGAGCTTTGAGATTTTGCGTATTCGATAGAAGCGTCGATTAGAGGCGCGTACTCTTCGATTTGAGCGGCTTTAAGAATCAGAGAAGGGTTAGTCGTTGCGTCTTCTGGCTGGTATTTTTTGATTGCATCAATTTCACCAGTATCAGCGACTACAGTCGTTAGTTTACGAAGTTGCTCTAATTTGTTGCTCATTTCGATCATCCTATTTCATTGGGCTCCCAGATCACGACATGATATGGGGATGCAATTGCAAGCGAGTTAAGTAATAGTCGATTTTTCCGCTAAGGACAACTCAGCTTACTTAACCTAAATAATTTTCAACGTATGAACATTTGTTGTGAACATTTGCTCGAACGCTGAGTAAATGATGGGTTCATAATTATCTTATACAGATAGAAAGTCAATTGCCGAATGAGCTTTTAAGTGATGTTCATCAAGTATTTTTTTCAAACCTTACAGGTGGTAGGGTAACTAAACGTTTGCCAAGAAGCTGTAAGGGTTCAAGCTAGTGTATGAAGGATAAAAAACGTGCTGAGAATTTGTAATTTCACTGAGCAAATGTTGCCAAAATGACGGGTTGTGACATATGCTACGGCTGTGAGCACATGTTAGGTGCGATTTATTTGGTTTGGAAAATACACCAATGAACAAATCTCAGAATGACATTTCGGATGACAACGCAGATCTACTGACTGAAATCTCAGTGGCCTACTATCAGGATGGGGCGACACAAGAGGAGATTTCGAAGAAGTTCTCTGTCTCACGTGCCAAAGTTGGGCGGATGCTAAAGCAGGCCAGAGACGAAGGTATTGTTGAGATTACGGTCAAATATCACCCCGTATTTAGCGCAAAAATAGAACAACGTCTTATCGAACGATTTGGTGTTAAGCGCGCTTTGATCGCTTTGGATCAACCAGTCGAAGAACAACAGCGTCAGCAGGTTGCGGGTCTAGTCTCGAAATATATGGCGAGCACGATTCAAAACGGCTCTGTTGTGACTGTGGGGCAGGGACGCAATGTCTCCGCTGTTGCGCACCATGTCGGCGTTATCCCGCAAAGAGACGTTAAATTCGTATGTGGTATCGGTGGCATCCATCCACGTGGAGGGATGTTTAATGCCGACCACATCTGCCGTCAATTTGCCAAAAGCTATGGCGGAACCTCAGAAACATTGTATGCGCCGGCCTACGCAGAGAACCGGGAACAGAAGCTCGCCTTTATGCAAAACGCGACGGTCAAACAAACCTTAGACTTGGCACGTAAAGCTGATGTTGCCTTGGTCGGTATTGGTGACATGAGCGAAAACAGTTATATGGTTGATCTTGGATGGTTTACTGCCGACGAAGTTGTTCAATCAAGGATGCAACAAGGGGTGGTTGGGGATTTTGCTGGTTACGATTTCTTTGATATACATGGTCAATCCGCCACAACCGTGATGAGTGACCGAGTGATCGGGCTGAGTATCGACGAGTTTCGACCGATTTCGCAGGTTATCGCCATTGCAGCAGAAAACAGTAAACCACTTGCGCTGCTTGGCGCGTTGCGAACCGGTGTAATTGATGTGATTGCCACCAGTGTGAGTAATGCACTCACCGTGCTGAACCTTGATGAGCAAATGAAATGACAAAAAGGCAGCTAAGGCTGCCTTTTATAATCTCAATAAAACTGATGTAAAAGCGGTTATTTGCTCGTTGTGGCTATCGGCAAATCGCTGTTTGCGCCCCATTCTGTCCATGAGCCATCATAAACGGCGAGATTGCGATAACCACAAAGATAGGCTGCGAGCAGTACAATGCACGCCGTGACACCAGAACCACAGCTAAAGAGTGTTTGAGCCGCATCTGTTGAAAGCGTCGGCTGTAAGATCTGTTTAAGCTGTTCGACTGGCTTTAACTTATGTTGATCCATTAGCTCTGCAAAAGGCTGACACACTGAATTCGGGATATGACCACTGCGTAAGCCTGGACGTGGCTCTGCTACTTCACTATCGAAGCGTGCTTTGGAACGGGCATCGACGGTTAGGCTCGTATCGTTATTGATTTGTTGAACCACATATTGCGCATCGACAAAGTAATCCGGATTCAGCTTACCAGAAAAGTTACCTTTCGCTGTTGGAGCTGAATAATGTGTCGTCGTATCAAATCCACACGCTTTCCATTCAGTCAGGCCGCCATCGAGAATATAGACTTGCTCATGTCCCATCGCACGTAACATCCACCATGCTCTTGGCGAAGCAAAAGTGCCACTGTTGTCGTAAACAACAATCACAGAGTCATTATTCAAACCTAGCTCCTGAGCTAAGTGATTAAAACGCTCTTCGGTTGGCATCATGTGCGGGAGACTAGTGTCTGGATCGCAAAACACCGTGTCGTAATCAAAACGACGTGAGCAAGGGATAACGTTCGTTTTATCTTTCTCAACTTCTCCGGGGATCTGGAAATCCATACTAGTGTCTAAGATAACTAAGCGATTATCGCTCATCTGTTGAGCGAGCCATTGAGGGCTTACAAGTGGTGACATCAAAAATCCTTTTTATTGTGCTGCAACGCAGCGAATCAATTGATACGACATGGAATCTGACAACAAGGTTTGTTGCTGCTGAATAATTACCTGAGATAGATGGGGACAGTCAATATTTGCTGGAACTTGAATCAAAAGTTGTTGCTGAGATTCAGTGGTAACATTTAAAAAGCGACGATTGCCATCCAGTGACTGGGTGACCGTTTGTGAGTCAACTATCGCTCGGACTTCCGTCGACGGGCGATCTCGCATCAGCCAAGTCAAAACATAGAGTGCCAGCGCACCAAGCAACAAGGTAGCGATAAAGCCTTTGGGATGATTCATCGTCAGCACTCTACCACTACCTCACATCTAGTGACACACAGGACAGTTTGGCATCTTCATTAAGTTCATTTCACGCCAAGACATCGTCAATGCATCTAACATCAAAATCTTGCCTTGTTTCGGCGTGCCATAGCCCGAAATAACCTTTATTGCTTCCATTGCCTGAACAGCACCTATGATGCCAACAACCGGTGCCATGACGCCAGCTTCAACACAACTCAATGCTGCATTGCCGAACAAGGCGCTGAGACATTGATAGCAAGGTTGTTGATCATCTTGGTACGTAAAAACGCTGACTTGCCCTTCCATACGGATCGCAGCACCTGAGACTAGGGGCGTTTTATGTGCGTAGCAAAGGCGGTTTAACTGGTTGCGTGTCTCAACGTTGTCCGATGCATCAAGAACAAGAGTATGTTGTTCGATCAACTGTGACAGTTGTGAATCAGAAAGACGCTTATCGAAAGTGTTAACCGTAATATTGGGATTAAGCTCTCTCAGTGATTGAGCGGCCGAATCAACTTTTTTAACCCCGATATCTGAATCGTGGTGAAGAACCTGACGTTGTAGATTAGACAGTTCAACCACATCATCGTCGATGAGCGTTAACGTACCCACACCCGCCGTCGCGAGATATTGAGTTGAAGCACAGCCCAGTCCTCCTGCGCCAAGCACGAGAATAGAACTCTGCTTGAGCGCTTCTTGACCGTCAAAGTCAAACTGCTTGAGAATGATTTGACGGTTGTAGCGGAGCATTTCTTGATCAGATAAGATCTCCAAGTGTCACCTCTAGTAAAGCGTCGGGTTAAACAGTTGGATGTTGACGGTTTCGCCAATCTCGACTCGTCCACGCTCGCGTTCAAGAACGACGAAGCAGTTGGCTAGACTCATCGATCTAAATGCACCTGAACTTTGGTTGCCGGTTGTTTCTACAACAAACTGACCATTCTCAATAGAGTAGATGCCACGTTGATAATCCGTGCGCCCTGGCGCTTTCTTAAACGCACTGCGTGTTGTTGCAGGGATTGACTCTGGCGCTTTCCATTCGGTATGCCCCGCCAATTTTGCTAGTAGAGGCTGAACAAGAACATACATGGTTAGCACGGCAGAGACAGGGTTACCCGGCAAGCCACAGAACCAAGCTGTCGAAAGTTTACCAAACGCAAAAGGTTTACCCGGCTTGATTGCTAGCTTCCAAAAGCCGATTTGACCTAACTCTTCTAAGATATCTTTGGTGTAATCTGCTTCACCAACGCTGACACCACCGGAAGTCACAACCACGTCAGCCAATGTCTGCGCGTGTTCAAACGTTGCTTTGAGGGTTTCTGGGCAGTCTGGAATGATGCCGAGATCAATCGCTTCACAACCGAAGTTTTCGATAAGCGGCTTAATACCATAACGGTTACTGTCGTAAATCTGACCTTCGGATAGGGTTTCACCTAAAGGACGTAGCTCATCGCCAGTGGAAAAAAACGCCACACGCGGTTTACGTACCACGCTAACATGGCTAACACCGAGAGTGGCGATCATTGGAATATCACGAGCGGTTAAACGAGCGCCTTTTGCTAGGACAATATCGCCTTGCTTGATGTCATCGCCGGTTGGGCGAATATTGTTTTGCGGTTTTACGTCCGTTTGATTAAAGAGAATTCCTTGCTCAGTAACTTGAGTGTTCTCTTGCATAATGACCGCGTCACAGCCATCAGGAATTTTTGCACCAGTCATGATACGTACACATGAACCGATTGGCCAATCGCCTTCAAACGGCTGACCTGCGAACGACTTACCAGCCATCGGCATGACATTGTGACTCGTTAAATCCGCGATACGAACGGCGTAACCATCCATTGCAGAGTTATCAAATGGTGGAACAAAAATAGGGGAGAGTATGTCTTCAGCGAGCACGTAGCCGATTGCATCTGCTAAGGGAAGTTGTAACGTTGTTTGGATAGGTTCAATTGGCGATAACATTTTATCCATCGCCTCTTCGATCGGCATTAAGCCTGGTGCATCGCAGCAGCCCATATCAAAAATCCTAATTTACTATTATTTTTAGTCTAATGGTCAACACTCTATCATAGATAGCAAAAGAGCAATAATGACCTCCGATAAAATATGGGTGTAATTATTCAAAAATCCGAGTATCCTTGTCAGCCATCCTAAAGGGGTAAATAAGAGGAAGTGGAATGTCAGGTCTTAGCGAATCCGCAAAGTTGGTCAAAGATGCGCTAGAGCAACGAGGATTAGAGACGCCGATGGCGCCTAACTCGTTCAGTCGAGAAGAGAAAAAAGAAAAGATTCAGCACCATATGCGTGAAATTCTCTCTCTACTAGAGCTAGACCTTACTGATGATAGTCTAGAAGAGACTCCGCACCGTATCGCAAAGATGTACGTTGATGAGATTTTTTCAGGCTTAGATTACTCAAATTTCCCCAAGATTACTGTCATCGAAAACAAGATGAATGTCAGTGAAATGGTTCGAGTGAAAGACATCACAGTGACGAGTACCTGTGAGCATCACTTAGTGACAATTGATGGTCGTGCAGCGGTCGCTTATATTCCACGTGGAAAGATCATCGGCCTGTCTAAGATTAACCGCATCGTCCGTTTCTTCGCTCAGCGCCCTCAGGTGCAAGAGCGTATGACACAGCAGATCTTAGTCGCATTGCAAACCCTGCTAGAGTCAGATGATGTGGCAGTAACCATTGATGCAACCCATTACTGTGTTAAGTCACGCGGTGTTATGGATGCAACCAGTGAAACCACAACGACGGCATTAGGTGGCATTTTCAAGTCAAATCCCGCGACACGCCATGAGTTCCTGCACGGAATTCGATAGGGCAAGCTGCGTCGGACTTACGAATTCAAAACCGCTTCCATTTCGAAGCGGTTTTTACTTTTTAATGCTGGGAGGAATGCTCCTTCCAGCCAATCCTCAAAGGATAAAACAGTGACAACTTCATTTAACACCCTTGAACTGAAGCCAGAATTACTTGAAACGTTGGATAGCCTTGGTTACAAAGAAATGACGCCAACCCAACAGCAAGCTTTACCTCTCGTACTTAGCGGTAAAGACGTGATTGGTCAAGGCAAAACAGGTTCAGGGAAAACCGCAACATTCTCATTGGGCTTGCTAAGCAACCTCAACGTTAAACGCTTTCGAGTGCAAACATTAGTACTTTGTCCGACTCGCGAACTGGCTGATCAGGTTGCTAAAGAGATCCGTACCCTAGCGCGTGGAATTCACAACATCAAAGTACTTACCTTATGTGGCGGCCTACCTATGGGACCACAGATCGGTTCACTTGAGCACGGCGCGCATATCTTAGTTGGCACGCCTGGTCGAATACTTGATCATATGTCTAAGGGGCGCATTAGCCTTGATGAGTTAAATACACTCGTGCTGGATGAAGCTGACCGCATGCTTGAGATGGGTTTTGAAGAGGCGATTGATACGATTATTGCCGCTGCGCCAGCCGAGCGTCAGACTTTGCTGTTTAGCGCAACTTTCCCTAACAACATTGAGTCATTGGCTGCCAAAGTAATGGTTAAGCCAGAAATGGTGAAAGTTGAGTCAACTCATGAAACGACAACCATTGAGCAACGCTTCTATCAATTAGACACGACTGAAGAGCGTGACGACGCACTCGAAGCCCTATTACTAACGCATAAGCCTGAGTCGTCGGTTGTGTTTTGTAATACGAAGAAAGAGGTGCAAAACGTAACGGATGAACTGAAACATCGTGGATTCAGTGTGGTTGAATTGCATGGAGATATGGAACAGCGCGAGCGTGAGCAAGCGTTGACCATGTTTGCGAATAAAAGTATCTCTATTTTGGTCGCAACCGATGTGGCAGCACGTGGACTGGACGTTGATAACCTTGATGCGGTTTTCAACTTTGAGCTTTCCCGCGATCCTGAAGTTCATGTCCATCGAATCGGTCGAACGGGGCGCGCAGGCTCAAAAGGGGTCGCGTTTAGCTTCTACAGTGAGAAAGAACACTATCGAGTCGCACGTATTGAAGAGTACATGGACTTAGTTATCTCACCAGCTAAATTACCTGAAAAACCGATAGAGCGACCGTTTTACCCTAAAATGCAAACAATCCAGATTTTAGGCGGCAAGAAACAAAAGGTGCGCGCTGGAGACATTTTGGGTGCTTTAACTAAGCAAGCTGGCTTAGATGGCAAAAAGATCGGTAAGATTAATATCCTAGCAATGGTTTCATACCTAGCGGTGGAGCACGATATCGTCAAACCTGCGTTAAAACAGCTTACGACAGGGAAGATGAAAGGACGCAGTTTCAAAGCTCGTGTAATGAAGTAAGTCCTAATAGTGAGTTAAAAGCCAACCTATGTTCAGGTTGGCTTTTTTGTTATCGACGTTTGGATGGATTTAACTGTCGAACAGGTAGAGATAGTCGCCGTACCCCTCTTTTTCCAAATCTGCTAACGGAATAAACCTCATTGCTGCGGAGTTCATGCAGTAGCGCAGACCTGTCGGCGCGGGACCATCTTTAAACACGTGCCCTAAATGGGAGTCGGCAAATCGGCTGCGTACTTCCGTTCTGGGATAGAGCAGGTGGTAGTCGGTTTTTGTGACAATGTAACCTTGATTTATCGGCTTAGTAAAACTTGGCCAGCCTGTGCCTGATTTATACTTGTCAGTTGATGAGAACAGAGGCTCTCCAGAAACAATATCAACATAAATCCCAGCCTCTTTGTTATCCCAGTATTCATTACTGAATGCGCGCTCTGTTCCTTCTTCTTGAGTGACGTAGTATTGAAGCTCTGTAAGCTTGCTCTTAATTGCTGACTCCGAAGGTTTGGCATATGGTTTAACACTTTCAGCACTCATTTTATCGTCAATAAGCGCGCGCAGCGTTACAGGATTGTCCTGACGATCTTCGCCAAAAATCTCATCTAAATACTGATCACGACCCGATGCGTAACGGTAATAGTTGTAGCGAATTTTATTACGCTTGTAATAGTCTTGGTGGTAGTCTTCAGCCGGCCAAAACGCTTTGAATTCGATCAACTCGGTTTTCAATGGTTTTTTGAAAATACCTAACGCATCGATTTGAGCGATAAAGTTTTCGGCAATCTTCTTCTGCTCTTGGGTATGATAAAAAACAGCAGGGCGATAGTGGCGACCTCTATCGACAAAGGAACCTTGATCATCCGTTGGGTCTATATGGCGAAAAAACTGGTCGAGAACCTGCTCATAAGTAACCGTTTTAGGATCGTATTTAACGCTGATGACTTCAAGGTGCCCAGTCTTACCGGACGAAACTTGTTTGTAAGTTGGATTCTCGACATCACCACCAGCATAGCCAGAAATCACATCTATAACGCCAGGCAGCTTTTCTAAATCGGATTCAGTACACCAAAAACAGCCTCCAGCCAACGTCGCTACGTCATATTCGTTTAAAGTTTTCGTGCCAGACATATTGCTATCTGCTGCGCCGAAAAAAGAGGTGAGCACAGCCAAAGATGCAAGAGCGGAGAGGACAAACTTAAACTTCACTTTCATATTAACCTCGTAAATGGTTATCACTACTTGAGAGTAGAACGGGCTATTAAAGAGAAAATTACATAATTAAATAATTATATTGGTTTGTTTGAAGGAAGGATCAAAAACGGCGCGAGTCTTCGCGCCGTTTTTACTTAGAATCTGCCACTAACCTAAGCTTGGTAATACACCTGCGGTGATCAGTACCTGAGCGGTGACGATAATCACCCCAACAGAACTTGTCACGATTAGGCCTAAATTACCACCAAGTACTTGATAGCTTTGTGTTGATGCCTGTTGACGAGCTTGTTTGACCATCAAAATGGGTAAAAAGATTGCCAGTACAACCAGTGCAATGGCGGCGTATCCTAGCGCAGCGATAAAGCCCTGAGGGTAAAACAAGGCAAAGCCCATTGGAGGTAGAAATGTTACCAATCCGACCAATACGCGCGAGCCACCGTTACCACTTTTATTGATCTTGTCGCCTAGGAATTCGAACAACCCGAGACTCACCCCAAGAAATGAAGTCAGCAGTGCCAAATCAGCGAAGATACCGATAGTTTGAGCCAGATTAGAGCGATGAACAGTGGTGGCCAGTGTTGAGATAAGTGAACTCAGCCCCTGATTTTCAAGTAGTTGAGACTGATTGACGACGCCCAGTGTGACGACTTGCCAGAAAATGTAGATCACTAATGGAATCGCGGAACCAATCAAAATGGCTTTGCGCAGCGAAGGCGTATGGCCATCTAAGTAATTAACTATCGCAGGGATGCTGCCGTGGAAACCAAAAGAAGTAAAAATCACCGGAATAGCAGCGATTACTAGACCTTGTTCTACAGGCATACTTAGCAAGTAAGACTCAGTAACATTCGGTGCTAGGAAAGTAAGCACCATCACCATCGCAATAATCTTAATTGAAAATAGTACGCGGTTAACTTTATCCACCGTCGCAGTACCAATCGTTACCACTGCAGCGACTAATAGTGTAAACAACACGGTTGACGTCGTTGGTGAAATTTCAATACCAGAGAAAGTCGCAATACGCTCCCCAAACTGTGCGCCTCCACCAGCGATGTAAGCTGCGCAAAGTGCATAGAAGAGAAACATCATCGCAAAGCTTGCTACCCATTTCCCCTTGATGCCAAGAAATTGGGTGGCAAGGGTGTGTAAGGTCGCATCTTGGTCTGCATGTTGATGTACTTCAATCATCAATAAAGCGGTGTACGCCATTAATGCCCATAGAGCGATCATAATGATAAGTGAAGTGGTGAAGCCTATACCCGCAGACGCGAGTGGTAGCGCAAGCATGCCAGCACCAATGGTGGTTCCAGCAATGATCAAAGTACTACCCAATACCTTTGATTTATTCATTGTATATAATTCTTTACGTTACTCTGGTTTTAGAAGAGGTTATGACTAACTGTTGTGTAATATGTAGTCATTAAAACTGACAATGTGACCATTTTGAAAAAGATTCCTGATAAAAACAAGTCTTTTGTACAATTTGATTACCACTGGTGTAATTAAATGTTTACATGCGTAGTCTTGTTGTCAGGGTAATCGATTGCGTTGGGATAAAGAGCAAATCATAGTCAGAATTTACTTTCCCCTTTCAAAAAACTGTCATATAAGTGGTTTAAAAAGGAACCGAGAACCCGCATATTCAGGCTGAGACTTGAAAAACGTAGGTCTTGGTAAGTGTTTTTATAAAGGAGGTCAGAATGAGTGACCAAACAATCAATGAAGAATGCCTTGAGCTGTTAGATGCCATGGAAATTGGCTTTGAACTCTCGGACTACGAGCAGTCAATTGAAGAGCTCGCCGAAGAGATTTTCAAATAACGATTCTTCAGTGACGATAAGTCTACTTAGGTAGCAACCCGAAAGAGCCAGTGCAATCGCGCTGGCTTTGTGCTTTCATAATGGTATCAACGTAATCGGGCGACTATTTTGAACTACCTTGCTCATTTGCATATCGCACAACACTGTCAGTCCAGCCTAATAGGAAACTTGTTAGGGGATTTTGTGAAGGGCAATCCTGAAAGCCAGTTCTCTCAGCCGATTGCGCAGGGGGTTAGATTGCACCGATTTGTCGATTCTTACACTGATAGCCACCATACAGTGAAACAAGCAAAACAGCTATTTCCCAACGGTCTGCGCAGATTTTCCGGAATAGCTCTCGATATGTTTTGGGACCACTGTCTGGCAAACCGTTGGAGTGAGTACCATGACGAGTCTCTCGATCAATTCTGCACTCACTCGCTGATGCAAGTGATGAGTGAAGAGATGCGTGATGTTCTTCCGGATCGGTTTGTCACCGTCACACATGCTATGAATGAGGGGCGTTGGTTACAGTCCTATCAGCACATCGAAAATATCGAGTTTGCATTACAGCGAATGTCACATCGTTCACCAAGAATGGTCGCGCTGGTGGATTGTATTCCCTACCTACGACAGAATTATCATCAACTGGATGAGTTATTTGCTCAGCTCTATCCACAGATACTAACTGCAAGCAAAAGTTTCTGATAGAATCGTCCGCCTTGCAATTATAGGTAACCCGCATGTCGATACAATTTGAAGCTCTTGGATTGGGCTCTACGCTTTTATCTACTCTAGATACACTAGGCTTTGAACAACCTACAGAAATACAAATTCAGGCTATTCCTCATGTCATTGAAGGAAAAGATGTCTTAGCGGGTGCTCAAACTGGTACGGGCAAAACCGCTGCATTTGGTCTGCCTATACTGCAAAGATTAATTGATTCGAATACCAAGCGTGATCTGCAGAGCAACGATGTACGCGCTTTGGTTTTGGTGCCTACGCGCGAGCTAGCCCAGCAGGTGTTCGACAACCTTACTCAGTATGCATCCAAGACAGATATCAAAGTAGTCGCTGTCTATGGAGGTACAAGTATGAATGTCCAAACCAGAAATCTTGTTCAAGGATGTGACATTCTGATCGCTACACCAGGTCGCCTTATCGACCACATGTACTGCAAAAATATTAACCTCAACAAGACAGAATATTTAGTCCTCGATGAAGCGGATCGAATGCTGGACATGGGGTTTATGCCCGATATTAAGCGTATTCTTCAACGCTGCAATGCGAACCGACAGACTCTGTTCTTCTCTGCAACTTTTGATCAGAAAATTAAAACCATCGCCTACCGAATGCTTAATGAACCTGTAGAAGTACAGGTCTCTCCATCAAACAGTACCGCAGAGACGGTTAAGCAGATGGTTTATCCAGTCGATAAGAAGCGTAAAGCAGAGCTTCTCGCGTATTTGATAGGCTCTAGAAATTGGCAGCAAGTTTTGGTTTTTACTAAGACAAAACAGGGTAGTGATGCTTTAGCGAAAGAGCTTAAGCTAGATGGAATCAAAGCGGCTTCAATTAATGGTGACAAGAGTCAAGGCGCGAGGCAAAAAGCACTTGATGATTTTAAATCAGGTCAAATTCGTGCTCTGATTGCGACTGACGTGGCGGCAAGGGGGCTCGATATTCAGGAGCTTGAGCAAGTGGTTAACTTTGATATGCCATACAAAGCTGAAGATTACGTTCACCGAATCGGTCGTACGGGCCGCGCAGGAAAGGAAGGTTTCGCAGTTTCGTTAATGAGCCGTGATGAAGAGTACTTACTTCACGCGATTGAGCGCCTATTGGATGCTAAGTTGCCTCAAGAGTGGCTACAGGGCTTTGAGCCGAGTTTGATTGAAGATATTGAACCAGACAAAGTGCCACACCGTAAAGGTCGAAACTCAGATAAGCGCAAGATGAAAGCGAAGCTGAAGATCCACGCTAATCGCGGTAAGAAGAAATAATGTTAAGGCTCACGTTGTAACGACGTGAGCCTTTTGCTTTGTATAAGGACAGACAAATGAAACTGGCATTGATTTCATTGAGAGATGCGAAACAGCTACTGGATTTTGAACTCAGCAACAAGCAATGGTTTGAGCAGTTTATTCCACCGCGAGAAGATGGCTTTTACTGCCTAGAAGGCGTTCAAGCGCACATAAGAGAGTTTTTACTGGATTATCGTTGCAACCAACTTGTGCCTTTGTTGATCAAAGATACGGACAATAAGATCATTGGACGGATAAATGTCAGCAATATCGATACCAAGCGAAGAATAGGGCATCTTGGCTATCGTGTTGGGCAGGCGTCTATCAACCAAGGTGTCGCAAAATGGGCGGTAGAGCAGTTAGCGACGTATATACAGGGCAAAAGCGTTGATACACTCTACGCCTATGCAGCGACCAACAATCCGGCATCGCAAAAAGTACTGACTGGAAGTGGGTTTGAATCTGTAAAAGTGGTGCACAACTATGCAGAGCTGAATGGTGAGATGATTGATTGTATCGAGTATCGTCTTCGGATTAACTCATAACGTGGCACACGAGAACAAAAAAACGGAAGCATAGGCTTCCGTTTTTAATTAGGCGTATTGTGCGACTAGGGTATTCCAGCTCTTGCGCTGTGCGGCAAGTTCTTGCTTCATTTGCTGATAACGCAGTTTGAGTAATGACTTTTCATATTTCTTTGCCAAATCGGTTTTCTTTGCCTCAATGACCTGTTTTTTTACATCGTAATAGTCTGCCATTCTCGACATTAACGCCTCAAACTCTTTGTTTAACACTTCGTTAAGCATTGATGCGTTTGGCAGGTTACTTACGTTTTTAGACGCCTTGGCGAGCGCTTGCTTGGCGATGGCTTTTTCAATTTTAATTTTCGGCGTGACTCGCAATTTATTGGTCAAACCTAACCATGAACAGGATTGAATCAACCACTTAGTAGGGTCGTACTGCCACCAGTAGATGCCATTACGATAATCATTCTCGAAGATGTGATGGTAGTTATGGTATCCCTCGCCAAAGGTGAACACTGCAAGCACAGCGTTGTCACGTGCCGTATTTTTATCGGTATATGGTTGTGAGCCCCAAATATGAGCTAGGGAATTAATGAAGAATGTTGAGTGATGACTAAGTACTAGACGCAGTACTCCAACCACGAGCAGCATGCCAAATATATCACCGTAAACAACGCCAAGTAATAGTGGAATGCCAAAGTTGGTTAGAATCGCAAGAGGCACATAGTATTTATGCTGCCACATGACGATTTTATCACGCTGCAAATCGCGGCAATTGCCATAATCGGAATAGGTGTTGGCATTATACTCACGCAACATCCAACCAATATGAGAGAACCAAAAGCCGCGTTTAGCCGAGTAAGGATCTTTATCGTTATTATCGACATGTTTGTGGTGAATTCTATGGTCGGAACTCCAGTGCAGAGCACTGTTTTGTAGCGCAAACGCGCCACCAAGGGCAAAGAGCACGCGTAATGACCAGTGAGCTTCATAGGTCTTATGCGACCATAGCCTGTGGTAACCAGCAGTAATCGAAAGATTACAAAATGAAAAGGCAATAACGAACCAGACGAGGTGTTCAAGGCCGTAACCGGCCGTTAAGCCATACCAAGGAACAATCACCAAAGCGACAATAAAGGATGACAAAAAAATAAATATGTTTAACCAAATCAGTGGTGGTTTGTTAGAACCAGACATCGAGCTTTTCCTTTGAGCTAACAGTTGTGCGCTAGAATATCAGCGTACAGTTGTAAGTCAAACCCGATGATTCACTATGTCGGTTAGCGCACGTGATTTTGTCGAAATAATTGGTAAGCAAATTTTTCGTCGTGGTTTTGAACTGGGTTGCAGAATAACCGACACAAATGATGCCATTCCCCAGAATGTTTGGCTTTTTGTTAAATGTTTTATAGTATGAAGGGGCACTCAATCCTTACAGGAAGTAATAAGGAACTATAAATGGAATTAAAAGTAGCTGAATATAGCGACTATGAGCGTATTGCTACCTTGCACGCGCAAAGTTGGAAACAATATTATCAAGGCATTCTTGGGCAAGAGTTTCTTGATAACGAAGTGCTCGATGAACGCCTCGCGATTTGGCAGACCCGCCTCATTAACCCTCCTTTTAACCAATGCGTTCTTCTGATCGAAGAAGGTGGCCTTTTGTGTGGTTTCGTCTGTGCATTTGGCAATCATGATTTCGAAAAAGGTACGATTATCGACTCCCTGCATATCGACCCCAATTACCGCGGCAGGGGCTTAGGGGTTACACTGCTGGCTGAAGTCTCCAAGTGGATTACTCAGTATTTTCCAGATAATGGTGTGTACTTGGAAGTGATGAAAGAGAATCATCAAGCGGTTGAGTTTTACCAGCATTTGGGTGGGACCAATAGCTTAGAAAGGCTTTGGAACGCCCCTTGTGGTCACCAAGTACCGGAGTTGGTATACCGCTGGGAATCGGGCGCAGAATTACAGCGTCTTGCAGATTTACACACAAAGTTAGAACTTGTAACAGCTTGATACACTTAAGCTTATTGTCCTGATATTGTTCGGACAAAGCTCGATAGACCGTTAGGTATTTTTAGCAAAGCCCATTTATATCTATCTAGCGGTCTATTCATGAAAAAAACCTTTACCTGTACTGCGCTTGCTAGCGCACTTTTTCTCGTAGGATGCGGCGAAAACTCTCAAGGACAGAATCAATTACCGGCACAGCTTGTCGTCGCTGAGCCAGTTCAATACAGTTCTCATCAACAAAGTAAGTCTTATATCGGGCGTATTGAAGCGGTCGAAGATACCAACATTACCGCGCAAGTGAGCGGGTATCTCAAAGCTCGCCATTTTGAAGAAGGACAAATGGTCGAAAAGGGGCAGCTTCTCTATACCATCGAACCATCATCGTTTGAAGCTCAGCTGGCCAGCGCGAAAGCGACCTTGGCACAGGCAAATGCGACGTTGAAGAAAGCCGAACTGGATTTTCAACGCGCTAAAAATCTACTGCCTAAAGGCAGTATTTCTCAGTCAGAGTTCGACAATCTAAATGCGGCATTGCTTGGAGCACAGGCTCAAGTTGAAGCAGGTAAAGCGCAGCTACATTTGGCTGAAGTCAACCTGTCATATACAGAAATTCGGGCACCTTTTGCAGGTAGAACCGCTCAAAGTAATGTGAGTACTGGTGACCTTGTCTCACCCCAGTCTGGAATCTTAACCACCCTTGTGAGCCTAGACCCAGTACATACAAGCTTTAGCATCAGCGAACGTGAGCGTCTTGAGCTAGGGATGGATAAAGTGAAAGGCGATGGTGACGCACAAGCCGTTGAAGTTGGCGTGATATTAGAAAACGGTGCTAGCTTCGAACATCTTGGCAAGCTTGATTTTCTTGGTAATCGAATTGACCTAAATACCGGTACGATAGCGATGCGTGCTGTGGTTGATAACCCAGACTATCGCCTGCTTCCGGGTCAGCATATTCGTGTTGAGCTAAGAGAGAAGCAAGCTAACCAAGTGGTGATCATTCCTCGTCGTGCAGTCCAGACTGATTTGGAAGGCAACTTTGTTATGCTGGTGGCTGAAGGTAATGTGGCTGAGCGCAGAAATGTCCAGCTAGGACGTCAGTTAGAAAGCGGAATCATAGTGACTGATGGTTTATCTGCGGATGAGCAGGTTATTACGCAAGGCTTACAGCGGATACGTAACGGCGTGCCAGTACGTGTAGAACAAGCCAAATCTGCTGAATAACGAGGTCTAAATGTTAAGTCGTTTCTTTATCCAGCGTCCTAAATTTGCGCTGGTTATCTCTATTATTCTCACACTGGCAGGGGCTATTTCACTCGCAATCCTACCTGTTGCTGAGTACCCAAAAATCAGTCCACCGTCAGTAAGTGTTACCGCGTATTATACTGGTGCCAGTGCAGAGGTTGTCGAACAGGCCATCGCCGATCCCATAGAAACCTCCGTCAATGGCGTAGAAAACATGATCTACATGTCTTCTAAGAGTGCGAATGATGGGTCTTATAGCCTCAATGTCACTTTTGATGTTGGTACAGACCCAGATATGGCGCAGGTCAACGTACAAAACCGTGTCTCTCAGATTGAGTCAAAACTTCCACAGGAAGTTCGTATGGTAGGCGTGACGGTTAAAAAACGCTCACCAGACTTGCTGATGGTACTCAATTTCTATTCACCAGACGGTAAGTACGATGATCAATTCTTGATCAACTACATCAACCTTAATGTAAAAGACCAGCTTGCCAGGGTTAAAGGCATTAGTGAGGTCAATGTTATTGGTGGTGGTGAGTACGCAATGCGTGTTTGGTTAGATCCTGAAAAAATGGCTAACCTCAATCTGACGACGAGTGATGTTTACTCTGCGTTGGCTCAACAAAACGTCCAAGTTGCAGCTGGGCGTATTGGTGCAGCCCCATACAGTAACGCACAAGAAGTACAGTTTAACCTTGTCACCAAAGGGCGACTAGAGAGTGTTGATGAATTTGAAAACGTCGTTCTTCGTGCCGAGAATGATGGCTCAAGCGTGTATCTCAAAGATGTTGCACGAGTAGAGCTAGGCAAGAAGTTTTATGACGGTAGTGGCAAGTTCCGTGGTCAGGACGCCTCTATCGTTGCACTGTCATTGCAATCTGATGCCAATGCGTTAGAGAGTGGTCAGGCAGTCATGGACTTACTCGAACGAATGAGTGCAAATTTCCCGCAGGGTATTGCTTATGAAACGAGTTATGACACAACTGTCTTCGTTGCTGAGTCGATTAAGGGGGTCGTTAAAACCCTTATCGAAGCGATTTTGTTGGTTATTGCCGTTACTTACCTATTCCTAGGAAGTGCGCGAGCAACCTTGATACCCGTAGTCGCGATTCCTGTCTCTTTGATCGGTACCTTCGCGATTATGCAGATGACAGGGTTCACCATAAACACCGTCACTCTGTTCGGTCTAATCTTAGCGATTGGTATCGTTGTTGATGATGCAATACTGGTCATCGAAAACGTCGATACGACGATGGCGAAGGATCCTACAATGAGCCCTCGAAAAGCGACATTGCTCGCGATGAAAGAGGTGACAGGACCGATTATTACATCAACCTTAGTACTGCTGGCGGTATTCATCCCAGTTGCGATGCTTCCGGGTATTACCGGTATCATGTATCGACAGTTTGCGCTGACAATCTGTATTTCGGTTGTGATTTCGTCGATCAACGCTTTAACCTTATCTCCTGCTTTATGTTCATTGGTGCTTAAACAGGGTGGTGGGAATACATCGCGCTGGTTTACTGCGTTTAATGCGGGTTTAGAGAGAATTACAACTCGCTATGGTCAGATTGCCGGATTCTTAGTTAAGAAGGCGATACTCTTAGTTATCTTCTTTATCGTAGCGGTCAGCGCGGTAAGCTTCTTTGCTAAAACCACTTCAACGGCTTTCGTTCCGCAAGAAGACAAAGGCATTCTGTTGGTGAATGTTCAGCTCCCAGACGCAGCATCATTGTCACGTACTGAGGAGGTAACAGAGCAGCTAATTAAGTTTGTTGAGCAAGAGCCAGGGGTTGACGGTATTACAGTCGCAAACGGCTATGCATTTATGACTGGCGCCGCAGCCTCAAACGGTGCGTCCTTGTTTATCAAGTTGCACGATTGGGAAACGCGAAATGCCTTTGAAGGCAATCATTCAGCGGGCGCGATTGCACAGCGAATCAATGGTCGTGCGGCAATGGAACTGCCACAGGCGATCGTATTCGCAATGGGGCCTCCTGCTGTACCGGGTATGGGTGCCGCTTCTGGATTTGAATTTGTACTCGAAGATACGTTAGGACGCAGCCGCACTGATCTTGCTATGGTTATGGGGCAGATGATTGAAGAGGCTAACAAGCAACCAGAAATCGGTTTTACTTTTAGTACCTTCCGTGCCAACGTACCTCACTACTATGTTGATATCGATCGTGAAAAAGTACAGCAATTGGGCATTCCTCTATCGAGTGTGTTTCAAACGCTACAGGGTAACTTAGGGTCGCTCTACGTCAATGATTTCACGATGTTTGGTAAAAACTTCCGCGTCACCATGCAGGCGGATGCACAGCACCGCAGCGGTATGGAAGACTTAGAACGTTTCCACGTCCGCTCAGCGAAAGGAGAAATGATCCCACTCAGCACGCTAGTTAGCTTTGAACAAATATTTGAACCTGACGTTGCGTGGCGTTACAACATGTATCGTAGCGCGATCATTCAAGGCCAACCTGCACCAGGCTATTCGAGTGGTGATGCAATCGCTGCTATGGAGCGTGTTGCGGCACAAGTTTTACCGCAAGGTTACCAATATGAATGGACGGGGATGGCTTACCAAGAGGTACTGGCAGGTAACCAAGCGATCTTCGCTTTTGCACTGGCATTGATTTTCATCTACCTGTTTATGGTGGCTCAGTATGAAAGTTGGAGTATCCCGTTGGCGATTATATTGGTTGTACCTATTGCGACACTGGGTTCATTCCTTGCGCTAAATCTAACGGGAACGCCGCTCAATCTGTATGCGCAGATTGGATTGGTGTTACTCATTGCTCTAGCGGCTAAGAATGCGATTTTGATCGTTGAATTTGCCAAAGTCGAACGTGAAGAAAAAGACGTGCCGATCGATGAAGCAGCGGTTAAAGGCGGCAAGCTCCGCTTCCGAGCGGTAAATATGACGTCATGGTCATTTATCTTAGGTATCTTCCCGCTGATTTTCGCTTCTGGGGCAGGACACATTAGCCAAAACTCACTGGGTATCTCTTTGATAGGGGGCCTGCTTTGTGTACTACTCGCTGGTACCTTCCTAATACCTGGCTTCTACGCGTTGGTTCAGCGTAAGCGAGAGAAAATTCATGGTGGAAGTACCAAGTTGATACCACTTGACGATGAGTAAGAAAAAATCCCCTCTTTAGAGGGGATTTTTTGCTTGAGTGATTAATTAAGAAGTTTTGAATTCAGCAACCGCACTATCCATGTCAGTGGCTTGAACGGAGACTCTGTCGACCTCTGTTAAACATTGCTGAGCTGACTGCATATTCCCTTCAGATATCGAGTTGAGTTCAGTGATAGATTCACTAACCTGATTCATTACTATGCCTTGTTCTTCAATCGCAGATGCAATACGTTCAGAATTTGCCTGAATATTGGTCATATCATTGATAATTTGAGTAAGGCTACTATCTAGTGTCTGTGATGCTTCGAGAGTTTGCGAACCCTGCTCATTACACTGGTCAATATTGGTCACTACTTCAGACATTTGATTCTGAATGGCTGTCACAACTTTAGTGATCTCCTCGGTTGATTGATGAGTTCGGCTAGCAAGAGCACGAACCTCATCAGCCACTACCGCAAAACCTCGCCCTTGTTCACCAGCGCGCGCTGCCTCGATGGCTGCATTGAGCGCCAGCAAGTTAGTTTGTTCGGCAATTTCTTGAATGATGTTGACGGCGTCACCAATCTTATCGACGTGGTTATTTAGTGAGCCAATGGATGCTTGGCTACTGCCGAGAATAGTAGTGAGTTGATCTATGTTGCTGACAGTCGTCTCAACGACTTTACGACCGCTTTGGGCATTGACAGAGGCCTGTTGCACACCTTCCACTGCCACAGATGTACTTTCTGATATCTCATTGATAGTCGATACCATTTCTTGAACGGCTGTTGCCATAGTGTTGGTATGATCAGCTTGCACATGGAACTGTTCTATTACATTTTGTAGCGCATTATGCATGTTGGAGGTGCTCTGTGACAGCTCTGACGATTTAGCCTGCGTTCCAGCAATCAGGTGCTCAAACTTATCAAGCAATTGATTAAAGTAGGTTCCCACCTCAGACAGCTCATCTTTGCCAGCGAGATTGGCGCGCAGTGAGACGTTATTAGAACGAGCGATTTGTTGAATCGCTGAAAGCAGTAACGACACTTGTTGATTAATCGAGCGAGAAATTTGAAAAATGAAACCAAAGATAATCAGCACAACGACAGCGGTCACTGCTTGTTTGAGAAAAGCAAGTTGATCTACGGTCGCTTGTGTTTCTGATTCCAGCGCGGCAGAAAACTTTTTGAACTGTTCTTCTACTGTGTGTGAAAGGTTACGTGTGTCGCCGAGCAGCCCTTCATTGTACTTGAGACCAACAATTTTACTCTGCTCAATGACAGCTTGTGCTGCTGAAGCTAGCGATGTTGCATTTGACGGTAGCAGTTGTTGAGCGAAAACACCGGACAACACTTGTGTGTTGAACTCAAACAAATTCACTAATTCATCACTTGAAAGTGAGGTCTTAATTGCTGCTAACTCTGTGTTATAGCGACCAAGAAGGTTTTGTTCAGATTTAAGGCCGAGTTTCTGATATGCAGCAACGAGGTTGTTGAACCCCTTCTGATAAGAAAGGATATCTTGCTTGAGTTGGTGACTATCTGGCAGTGCCCTTTGCTCAAGAATTGTGGCAAGTTCAGTTTCCAAACTGAGGAAAGTCGACATGTTGTTGTTGAATGAGGTGAGATATTTATCATCTTTACGTAGTAGGAAATCTTTCTCATTCCGGCGTAAATTGAGTAAGCGTATCTCTAGCTTTGATACGAGTAAGCTAGCCTGATTCAGCTGAGCAGTGGTTTGGGCGAAATGGCTTGTTGCAAAAAGAACAGACACGACACCAAGTATGGCTACAACACCTAATGAATATAGTTTGTTTTTGATATTCATAAGATTACCTTAGTCCGTTAATATATTGAGTTATAGGTATTTGATCTGATGTTAGTTGGTATTTATAAATATATCAATGATGTCATTACCTTAGCGTGAGAATATACAGTAAAACTATGTTAATAGGGCAGTAGGACAACCATGTTAGAAATTTTAGAAAAATATCAAGCGTTTATATTCGACATGGATGGTACCTTGTTGGATACCATGCCCGGCCATTTAAAAGCATGGCAGCAGACAGCCGCGCATTTCGGCTTTCCGTTTAGCCAAGAGTGGTTACACAGCTTAGGTGGAATGCCAAGCTATAAAATTGCGGCGGAAATAAATAGAAAGCACAGTATGTCGCTAGAACCGATGGAAGTTTCGCGCTATAAAATGCAGGCTTTTGCCGATCTACAGGACGTTGGTGAGCCTATCGCTTGTACTGTAGATCTACTCCATCAATTTTATCAGCGTAAGAAACTGGCGGTTGGTACTGGCAGCCAACGTGATAGCGCTTTGCGACTATTAAAGCAGGCACAACTGATTGAACTGCTAGACGTCATCGTGACTGCAACGGATGTTGACAATCATAAGCCCAATCCGGATACCTTCTTAAAGGCCGCGGATGATATGAAGGTTCAAGCTGGTGCATGTATTGTATTTGAAGACACTCTACTCGGACTACAGGCGGCACATGCTGCCAAAATGGATTGCATGATGGTCGAAGAAGGGCAGTTAGTCTTCTATCCATATTTGAGCGAAAAAGAGCCGCATTAAGCGGCTCTTTCTTTGGTTATCGTACCATTAACGATCCCAGTATGCTTCTTCTAAACTGTCTTCACGTTCAGGAAGCGCACGCGCTAGGCGAGGTGAGTGCTGGGTTAATACTTCATAGCTAACACGGTTAGCATACTTACAAATCTGCGATAGCGAAGAATAAGTCAGATATGGTTGGTCATGCTTCGAAGAATTTGGAACGTTAGTCTTATGATGACTGTTTGCGGCCATATCATGGAGTAGGGCCGACAGCGCAGCATCACCAGCACCATTTGTGTTCTTAATTTCAAGCGGGCCGCCTAGGTAAGGACCAATGTGGGAATACACTTTTACGGGCGTACCACAATCTGACTTACGCATAGCTCGGCTAAATTCATATTTGTTGAACTCAGGGATATTGCCTGGAAGTAGCGGTAGTTCAGTTTCGCGCTTGGCTGAATCTTCAGTGTAACCTGCCATGTAGAGGCCAACCGGGCCAGCAGTGCATAGTACAACATCAACCCACTCAAGTGCCTTGTCCGCGGCCAAAAGAGGATCTTTCTCACCCGTTAGAGCTTCGCCTTCCTCTTCATTCATTGCAACGATAGAGATGTTCTCTTTAATGTAGTCTTGCCACCACTTTGCATTACCTTCGATAACCCACTTGGTTCCAAGAGTCAGTACAACAGGTACGTTCTTAGATTTCGCAATTTCGATAGCACGAGCAACGGCTTGCGGCATTGGGTCTTCAGGTTTTCCACGCATTAAATAGGAAGAAACAACCAGCGCAGAAGCTTTATCAAACACCTCTTCTGGGATGCTTTCTGGGCGCAATTGGTTCATATGACCTTCATTAATCGCGAAGGTACGTTCACCGTTGTCCGAAATAAGCGTGTAGCAGCGCCCGATTGAGCCTTCAACCATCTGCAAGTGGTTTAAGTTCATTCGCGACGATGTACGGCATAAATAACGATATGCGAATGAGCCGACTTCAATGTTGCGTGACATTACACCTAGCAGTACCGACTTGCTGTCAGCAAGTACTGAGTAGTTGTGCAGAGTATTGCCAATCGTATCGCCAGGATATTGATGAGTGATCAACTCGCGTTCAACAAGTTCATCGTACAGTGCGTCAGCCTGACTCTCTTCTAAAACCAGCGAGTGTCCTTTACTCAAACCATATTTTGCTAGGAATTCGTCATCGACACGAGCTTCTATGTCAACAATTGTTTGACCTACGCCAACCACAATCGGTCGATAAAGCTTAGGGGTTTGCTTTATCTGATTGACGAGTGGATCGCGAGCGTGAGTAGGAAAGTAGTGCTTAGATTTGCGCTGTCCGGGAAACTTCATGTTAAAAGTGGAGTTGGAAATTTTCCCGCATAATATCACATATATGAAAGATTGCTTTCATATTTATTACATAAAAAAGTGCCAAACACTACTGTTTGGCACTTAATTGAACTATTCCGCTGGTTTGTAAGCACCATACGCTTTGGTTCCCCATAAAGGCACCGTAGAGAGGCTGTGCTTGAAACTGCCTGACGTTTCTTTAGTAGAGTAAGAGAGGTACATTAATGTCTGATTCTCTACATCTAGGATTCGGCGGATTTTCATGCTTTTAAAGAAGATACTTTTGGACTTTTTAAATACCACTTCACCATCTTTAGACTTGTCGATATTGGCAATCATCTCTGGGGTAATTTCGCCAGTCTGACGACAAGATATAGAGCTGTCACTTGGATCGGCTAGGCTAAAGTCGGCTTCAATCGAAGCGACATGACATGTCACGCCAGTCACAATTGGATCTTGCATGTGGTTTAGCTTGATGTCTTTCATAGTGAACCATCCAAGGCCTACATCGCCAACTTCATTATCAGAACACCCGACCAAGGCGGTGGCCATCAATGCACTTAAAAGCATTTTCTTCATTCGTAAATCCTTGTTATTCGCGGTTTTCAATAGTGTAACACGTATCATTTGGTACCAGGTCATTTTCACAGAATAGCGGCTTACAAAACCGAATGTTTTAATAAATCCAAACAAAATTAGGCTCATAGTTTGTATTTGGCGCAAAATCGATACACGTTACTTTTTAAGCATCTGGTTTCGATATTGTGATGAGAGTTTCCATTCCTCGCTCCCAACCCGATTCTAAAACAGGTTAACCGAACAGTGTATGTGTCATTTTCACTAAGGCGTTGATACAAAAGATATTTAATTACGACATATGTGATATTTATTCAATTGATTTTATATCCGAACTATAGATATAAAAGCACAAGCTAGGTAACCTTTGAACCACGCATAAACGATTCAATAGGGCATGCTGTGGGGTATAAGACCGTTGAACTTAT
>NZ_JBNJOF010000033.1:0-21840 GCF_050113875.1 Vibrio sp. TRT 1302
CTTAGCTCAGTTGGTAGAGCGACGGACTGTTAATCCGCAGGTCGCTGGTTCGAGCCCAGCAGGAGGAGCCACTTTAAAAAGCCAAGTCGAAAGACTTGGCTTTTTTTATATCAACTGCAACGAAACTGTCCCCTCTCCCCTGACTTTAATATATGCCGACTTGGCATAATTAAATTTCCCTTCCTATATTTATTCCATAATATTGATAAGGAAATAGATATGGCTAGGAAGCACCTTTTCATTGTTGCAGCAGAAGTGTCAGCAGAACTCAACCGTGGTGTTCTCATCGCTAAGCAGTTGCAATTAGTGGCTAGCAATGCCCGTGCACTCGCGCTAAGGGCCGGCGATAGCGCAGCGGGTTTCCATCCTATCACTGATTCAATAGATGGATTGGTACGTTTAACGCTGACCACATCAAGTGCCATCAATCATAAAGCACAGGAGCTGAGTAAAGTGGCGACGGCAGCAGCTCGCGCTTCAGAAGTCCTTAATCATTTTGAATCCGTCTATCACCGCGCAAAAGATGCCGAATTTCTTAGTAGTCTAGATAGCACTAGAACGCAATGTCATCGTGAGTTTGAACGGCTCAATCTCACCTTCTCAAAAGATTCTAAGCAGCTCTACGCGCTGTTGCACAGCCTCTATAGCGAACTTCGGGTCGCACGTATTATTTCAACCATGCTTAGCGTAGAGGCCTCGCAAGTCGAAGAACGCTTTAAAGATCAACTCAACGCGATCGCTGAAAGTGTTCAAGAGTTCGCAGAAGCGATTCGTGAACATGTACTGCAATCTCTCAAACTGTTCTCTTTGTTCGATAAGGAAAATTATGCAATCAAAAGTTCTATATAGAGATGGCGATCACCGCTGGGTGATGTTTGCTAGAGATCCGGACAAGCCTGAAAAAATTATCGATACCAACCAATATATGATTGTGAATAAGCAGCAGGCTATCTTACTTGATCCTGGTGGTATTGAACTGTTTTCTTCCATGTTAAGCAGCGTGGTAAAGGAGGTGCCAATCGATCAGATAAAATACCTCTTCGCATCCCATCAAGATCCAGACATCATCTCTTCACTCGGTCTTTGGGATAAAGCCCTACCTTCAGCAACCCTTTATTCACCTTGGCTTTGGGAAGGATTTATTCGACATTTTGGTATGGAGTCGATCTCTTTTTCTCCAATCAAGGACGAAGGAGGAACACTCTCTTTATCGGGTCTCGATATCGAATTTATTCCAGCCCACTATATGCATTCATCGGGGAACTTCTCTGTCTATGATCCAAAGGCAAAAATTCTAATGTCAGGAGATATTGGTGCAGCGTTAGACGCTCCTGATGCGCCATTCTTTGTTGAGGACTTTGAACAGCACATTGTGAAAATGGAGTACTTCCATCGTCGCTGGATGCCATCAAATCAAGCCAAAAAGGCTTGGATAGATCGAGTACGTCAGCTCGACATTGATATGCTATGTCCACAACATGGTGGCATTTTTAAAGGCGATAATATTCAACGCTTTTTAGACTGGCTGGATAATCTTGATGTGGGTATTGCCGTGAAATGATCACTGTTCTCGACGCATAAAAAAACCAGTAGATTTGCATCTACTGGTTTATAAATACCTATTACGCACATGACGTTAGGCTTTTACGCCCTGCTGCTGATTTAGCATTGCCACTTCGGCATCAAGCGCTTCAAGTTTCGCTTCCATCTGCTCACGACAAGTGTTTGCAAGTTCACGTACATGCTCTTTACCGTATTCATCGACCTGGACTGGAGGCAGCATCTCTACGATAACATGGCCGTTATTCCAGCGGTTGAGCTTAATACCCGACGTTGAGCTACACACAATAGGAATAATAGGTAGCTTAGCGCCAATGGCGGCATGGAAAGCGCCCGTTTTAAATGGCAGCAAACCACGTCCACGTGAGCGAGTGCCCTCAGGGAACATCCAGACTGACACATCACTGTTATTCATGCTATCAACCACTTGATCAATGGTGCCTTTCGCCTTTGAACGGTTAGCGCGGTCGATTAAGATATTCCCCGTTAGCCAATATAGCTGACCAAACAGAGGCATCCACGCAAGGCTCTTTTTACCCACCGTCACGACTTTTGGCGTAACCGCAGAAGAGACTGTAAACAAATCCCAGTTATTCTGGTGGTTAGCGATATAGATATGCTGACCACGCTCATAGGCATCCTCAGGGATACGCAGCTCAAGTTTGATGCCGAAAATACGTGACATCTTGCCAAACAGGCGGCCAAAGGTAAAAACGTGTTTTGGATTACGTGGACTCAATAAACAGTAGCCGCAACCAAAAACAAACATCACAATTGCAAAAATCGCAACAGCCAATACACGTAGTAGTGCAATCATTGTGGTTCTCCAAGATCAGCGGGGAATCATTTTAATTGCCCCAGACTTTACCTGATCTGTTTTTCATAAAAAAGCCGAAACTCGCGTTTCGGCTTACAAGCGTTAGCTGATTTTATCTCTAATCGCGGAAACGTTCAATATTTGCGCCAAGAGCAGATAATTTATCTTCAATTTTATCGTAGCCACGATCAATGTGATAAATACGATCAACGATAGTTTCACCGTGAGCAATACAGCCAGCAATCACTAAGCTCGCTGATGCACGAAGGTCAGTTGCCATGACCTGAGCACCACTTAGCTCATTAACGTCACCACAAATGACAGTGTTGCCTTCGATTTCAGCTTTAGCGCCCATACGCATTAATTCTGGCACATGCATAAAGCGGTTTTCAAAGATGTTCTCTGTGATCACGCCGCCACCCTTTGCCATCATGTTAAGCAAAGTAAACTGAGCCTGCATATCAGTAGGGAAACCTGGGTGAGGCGCCGTACGAATCGTTACCGCCTTGAGTTCACGACCTGTCATATCGACTGAGATCCAATCTTCCCCCGTCTCTACCGCAGCACCCGCTTCTTCTAACTTAGCCAAAACGGCTTCTAGAAGATGCGCTTTGGTATTGCGACAAGTGACTTTGCCACCAGAAACAGCGGCTGCAACGAGGAAGGTACCCGTTTCAATACGGTCAGCAACAACTGAATGTTTACCACCGCCAAGACGCTCAACACCTTCAATTGTAATTGTGTCTGTGCCTGCACCTGAGATTTTTGCCCCAAGTTTATTTAGGAACTCAGCAGTGTCGACAATTTCCGGCTCACGTGCTGCGTTGTCCAGCACTGTCGTGCCTTCTGCCAAGGTCGCCGCACACATAATTGTAATGGTGGCACCAACACTGACTTTGTCCATCACGATGTGAGCGCCTTTCAGGCGTCCATCGACATTGGCTTTCACATACCCATCTTCAAGAGTAATGGTTGCACCCAACTGCTCTAGACCATGAATATGGAGATCAACCGGACGTGCACCAATCGCACAACCACCCGGCAATGAAACTTGACCTTGACCAAAACGCGCCACTAGTGGACCTAATGCCCAAATAGATGCACGCATCGTCTTTACTAAATCGTAAGGCGCGCAGTATTCATTGATACTGCTAGGGTCAACGTGGACAGACCCATTACGCTCGACTTTCGCCCCAAGACGTCCCAATAGCTCCATCGTTGTGTCGATGTCACGTAAACGTGGAACGTTGGCTACTTCAACTGGCTCTTCAGCAAGAATAGAAGCAAATAAAATTGGTAGTGCAGCGTTCTTGGCACCTGAGATGGTCACTTCACCTACTAGAGGCTGTTTAGAACCTATAACTCGAAACTTTTCCATTTTTAAACCTTACAGTGACATCAACTTCTTATCACGAGCCCACTCTGCAGGAGTGTAAGCTTTAATAGAAACAGCGTGGATGTCATTTCGTTGGATATATTCCATCAGTGGTGCATAAATTAGCTGTTGTTTTTTAACGCGACTCATTCCGTCGAAGCAAGCATCAACAGCAACGACTTCATAATGACTGCCTTCGCCTTTGACGTGCAGCTCTTCTAGATTCAGTGCTTCGTTTAAAATCTGTTGTACTTTTGCGCTATCCACAATTCACCCCTGTAGTATTCTTTAAATGCTTAGCAACGATTTGTTCTACATTGCTTAGCTGAAATAATGTGCGCAATTCATTCGGCACGAAACTGAGCATTATATGACAGTTTTGCTTTTTTGCATTGTCTATTAGATGAATTAACATCACCATTCCTGCCGAGTCGACTCGTTCAACCGACTTTAGCGACAACTCCATCTCACTCAAAGTGGGTTTGAACGTCTGTAGCTGTGCCCATAGGGCAGGCACTGTGTCTCTGTCCAAGTTGCCGTTTAAGGCACATTGTTGCTCACTGATCACTTGCCACTGCGGATGCATCATTGAGCTTTACTCTCAAAGCGAATAGCTTGCTGAGACAGTGCTTCTAGCTCATCAGCAACAGCAGCAATGCCCTCTTGACGTAGCTTAGTACTCCATTCAGATTGCTTACTCGAGAGCAAACTAATACCCTCAGCAATCATATCAAACACTTGCCACTCACCCGTGTTCTTATCTTTTCTTAGCTTGAACTCGAGCTTAATGTTGGGTCTTGGCGAATCAACGATATCCACTTTGACACCAATAATATTTTTGTCCGCACTATTTTTCGCTTCAGGACCGAATTCAATGGTCTGATCCGTGTACTGAGTAAGCACTTGAGCGTAAGAGCTAATGAGATAAGAGCGAAATGCGACGATAAACTTACTCACATCTTCACGTTTAGCGCCTTTTAAATTTGGGCCCAGTAACTTGAGTGCTGCGTATTTCTCATTGACGAAAGGCATAAGCTCTTCTTCAACAATCACTTTCAAATAGTTTGGATCTTGGTGAATCAGTGGTTGCTCTGACTTGAGTCGCTCAAAAGCACGCTCAGAGACCAGCTTCATCATGTCATATGGCTGAGTCTTATCAATTTCATTCGCAGCGACATTAAATGTGACAAAAAATGCCAGAAGAGTAAGTACTAACTTTCTCAACATGTTTATCTCCTTACTCATCAGAGCCGCCTACACTGTAAAGAACCTGTCCAATCAAATCTTCAAGTACAAGTGCAGACTTAGTATCTTCAATATAGTCCCCTTCCACCAGCATCTGCTCATCGTCAAATACAAAGCCTGGTGTGAGACCAATATACTGCTCGCCAATCAAACCAGAGGTAAGGATTTTCACACTAGATGTCTCTGGGAACTGATCGTACTTACTGTTGATCGCCATGGTAACAACGGGTAGTAAAGACTCACTATTCAAGTTGATCGCCGCGACACGTCCGATAACCACGCCACCCACTTTGACCGGTGAACGAACCTTCAAACTGCCAATATTGTCGAACTCAGCTTTGAGTGTATAAGTATCGTTGGAGCCCAGCCCTTTCACGTCAGCGACTTGAAAAATCATCACCAGAATTGCGCAAATTCCGGCAAGAACAAAGCTACCGACCCATAATTCAATCTTTCGAGTTTGTTGCATGATTAGTTCCCAAACATCAATGCGGTTAGTACGAAGTCTAGACCAAGTACAGCGAGAGAAGAGTGGACTACGGTGCGTGTTGTAGCACGGCTGATACCTTCAGATGTAGGTATCGCATCGTAGCCATTAAATAAAGCTATCCAAGTAACAGTGATTGCGAAAGCGATACTCTTAATCATGCTGTTACCAATATCCTGACCAAGCTCTACAGAGGCTTGCATTGCTGACCAGAAGCTACCGTGGTCGATTCCTTTCCAATCAACCCCGACAAGTTGACCGCCCCAAATACCGACAGCCATGAAAATCATCACGAGTAGAGGCATAGATATCACACCCGCCCAAAATCGTGGTGCGATCACTCGTTTGAGTGGATCAACCGCCATCATCTCCATACTGGAAAGCTGTTCTGTTGCTTTCATCAAACCAATTTCGGCCGTTAAGGCTGACCCTGCACGGCCAGCGAATAGCAAAGCCGTGACGACAGGTCCTAACTCACGTAACAATGACAACGCCACCATTTGACCTAGCGCCCCTTCCGCACCGAAGTCAACCAGAATGACATAACCCTGTAAGCTCAGTACCATGCCAATAAAAAGACCGGACAGCACGATAATGATCAGCGACTGAACACCGACTGTATAAAGTTGCTTTACCAACAATGGGAAGTTTTTAACTGGCTGTGGCTTACTCGCTAAAGCACCAAATAGCATTAAACTTGCACGACCAAACGACTCTGTTACGGATAAGGCACGACGACCGACAGAAGCCACAAAATTTGCTAAGCCTGCCATTATAAGAAGAGCTCCTCAGCTAGAGGTTGAGACGGATAACGGAATGGCACAGGGCCGTCGGCATCCCCTAAAAGAAATTGCTGCACTTGTGGATCAGGGTTAGAACGTAGCTCTTCAGGGGTTCCATGAGCAATGACTTTACCATTTGCCAGTATGTAGACTAAATCCGCAATACTCATTACTTCTGGAACATCATGTGAAACCACGACGGATGTCACACCAAGTGCTTGATTCAGGTTGCGGATCAGCTCAACGAGCACCCCCATGGTGATGGGGTCTTGGCCAACAAAAGGTTCATCATACATGATCAGGTCTGGGTCTAATGCGATAGCTCGAGCGAGTGCCGCTCGTCTTGCCATACCACCGGACAGTTCGCTCGGCATCAGTGAAGCGGCACCACGCAGCCCCACCGCTTCTAGTTTGAGTAACACCAAAGTGCGGATCAAAGACTCATCCAAATTTGTATGTTCACGCAGAGGAAAGGCAACGTTGTCAAAAACAGACAAGTCGGTGAACAGTGCCCCCGATTGAAATAACATGCTCATCTTTTTTCGCTCTTGGTAGAGCTTTTTACGACTAAGAGATGGAATGTTGTGACCGTCAAACCAGATCTCGCCACTTTCTGGGTAGATTTGACCTCCAATAAGGCGTAGCAGTGTCGTTTTACCAATGCCAGAAGGTCCCATGATAGCGGTGATTTTTCCCTTAGGTACACTCAAGCTAACGTTATCAAATATTTTGCGCTCTCCACGAGAAAACATGAGCTGCTTTATTGTAACTAGGTCTTCGGATTCCATCTTGAGCTATTACCCCTTCCCTTATGAATGGGCAATCATAAGCACATTCATTTACAATTTAAAGCACTGTTCGATTAATTGTGAGATCTTCGAATATTCTTGCCAATCCCAATAACTGAAGGCTTCTCAAATCAAATAGACAATTTGGTTAACAATTAATTGAATGAAGCGCTTCCCTTTTAATAACCAAACCGTCAAAATTAACGGTTAAATTCTCTCGTTGTATATTGATTAGGAATCATCATGTTCGAAGCCGTTGCGTTTCTCATTATTGGATTGGTCTTTTTAGTTTGGAGTGCAGATAAACTGGTATTTGGCGCTGCAGCTCTAGCGCGAAATGTGGGAATCTCTCCACTCGTGATCGGTATGACTATCCTAGCAATGGGTTCATCTGCACCAGAGATGATGGTTTCAGCAACCGCAGCCCTCGATGGGAAAACGGATACTGCCGTAGGTAACGTACTCGGTTCCAACATCGCCAACATTGCTTTAATACTAGGCATAACTGCGCTAATTAAACCGCTCTCTATCAGTTCTGCTGTACTAAGACGTGAACTGCCTCTCATGATTGGCGTTACTATCCTTGCTGGTGTGTTACTTTGGGACAGCCATTTAGGGTTCTATGAAGGTATTCTTCTTTTTGTACTGTTTGCAGCATTCATCGTTGCCATGCTTCGCATTAGCCGCAATGAGAAAAAGAACGGTGATGTTCTTATCGAAGAACAAGAGTCAGAAGTACCAGAGGGCGTAAGTAACGCTAAAGCAGCAATCTGGGTAGTGATAGGTCTTATTGTGTTACCTCTCGCAGCGGATGTGTTAGTCGACAACGCGGTGATTATTGCTCAGTACTTCGGAATGAGCGACTTAGTCATTGGACTAACCATTATCGCAGTAGGAACGAGCCTACCAGAACTGGCGGCTTCCCTTGCTGGCGTGATGAAAGGCGAAGACGATATGGCCGTCGGTAATATCATCGGTTCAAACGTATTTAATATTTTAGCGGTTATGGGGATCCCTGGTATCCTCAACCCTTCAGTCTTGAGTGAATTTGCCATGGGCCGTGATTTTTGGGTCATGCTTGGCGTTTCTTTACTACTCGTTGCAATGGCACTGGGCAAATCTCGTAGCATCAACCGTGTTGAAGGCGCAGTGCTGTTTTGCTGTTTCATTGGCTACCAAGCCTACCTCATCATGAATATGACCGCTTAACCTCATCTCGGAGCTATTTATGTTTGATTATCGCTCAGCTGCCCTAGAGGTTTTACAAACCGAAGTTGAGGCACTAAAACAACTCGACCAATACATCAATGACGACTTTATCAATGCTTGTGAGCTAATCCGTGCGAACAAAGAAGGCAAAGTCGTTGTCATGGGGATGGGTAAATCTGGCCATATCGGCAACAAGATTGCCGCAACGTTAGCCAGTACAGGCACATCGGCATTCTTCGTCCACCCGGGTGAAGCGGCTCATGGCGACCTCGGTATGATTGAACCAGGTGATGTGGTTCTTGCTATATCAAACTCAGGCGAATCTTCTGAGATTTTGAGTCTGTTCCCAGTACTAAAGCGACTCAACATTAAAATTATTAGTATGACAGGCAAGCCAGCCTCAAATATGGCAAAACTGTCAGATCTTCATCTCCAAATCACTGTGCCAAAAGAGGCATGCCCTATTCAGTTGGCTCCAACCTCAAGCACAACCGCCACTCTAGTTATGGGCGATGCGTTGGCAATGGCATTAATGCAGGCTCGCGGATTTACTGCTGAAGATTTTGCGCTGTCACACCCTGGTGGAGCACTGGGTCGCAAGCTGCTGCTAAAACTGGGGGACATCATGCACACTGGCGATAGCCTTCCTCTGGTAACGCCCAGCACCGTTGTCCGTGAAGCATTACTAGAAATCAGTCAGAAAGGTCTTGGAATGACCGCTGTGGTTGATGACCACCAGCAACTGATCGGTATTTTTACCGATGGGGATCTACGTCGAATTCTGGACAAACGCATTGATATTCATACTGCTCTGATCGGCGATGTTATGACGGTTAATCCAACCATTGCAGAACCAAATATGCTTGCGGCCGAAGGACTTAATCTAATGCAAGACAAGAGCATTAATGGTTTAGTGCTATGCGAAAACGGCAAAGTTGTCGGTGCCCTTAACATGCATGATTTACTAAAAGCCGGAGTGATGTAATGTCGAAAATGATTGAAACTTTATATCAACCAGTGGAACAATCCACATTAGAAATTGCCAAACAAATTAAACTGCTTATCTGTGACGTTGATGGCGTCTTCTCCGACGGTTTAATTTACATGGGCAACGAGGGTGAAGAACTTAAAACTTTTCATACTCGAGATGGCTATGGCGTAAAATCACTAATGAATGCTGGTATCGAAATAGCCATCATCACTGGTCGCCGTTCGCAAATCGTCGAAAATCGAATGAAAGCGCTTGGTATTTCACTGATTTACCAAGGTCAAGACGACAAAGTAAAAGCCTATCGAGACATTTGCGATAAACTCAATATCTCGCCACAGCATACTGGGTATATTGGCGATGACCTGATTGACTGGCCCGTAATGGAGCAAGTCGCACTCAAGGTTTGTGTCGCTGACGGACATCCGCTACTGGCAAAAAGAGCAAATTATGTCACCGTAATTAAAGGTGGACATGGTGCGGTAAGAGAAGTTTGCGACCTCATCCTTCAAGCACGAAACGAACTTGATGTTCATAAAGGTCTAAGTATATGAGTCTTTCTCGTATTGGCTATCTGATCCTAACTTTCATAATATGCTGGTCTGCTTACTATCTTTTCGACCAACAGCAGAGTTATGATATTCAGGTAGAGCCAGATACAGAGCTACCGATGTTTAGCGGAAAAGGTTTAGAAAATACCTCTTACACTGAAAGTGGTATCCGCAGCTACGTGATTACATCGGTAAATCTCGACCACTACGCAAAAAGTGGTGACACAATTTTTAACCAACCGGTTCTGAAGGTTTACAAAGAAGGTACCACTCAAGAGTGGGAGATAACGGCTGAACGTGGCGTATTGACCAAAGAGCATGTCTTAACGCTTTATGAGAACGTCTTAGCCACCAATTTACTTCCAGAATCAGGTTTTGACACTTTGTCCACCGATATCATGAATATTCAGTTGGACAGCAGAGACTTTTGGGCAGACAACCAAGTGATTATGGTTGGGCCTCAATTTGAAACAGTGGGACAAGCGATGACAGGCAATTTTGCCGATAATCACGCAACCCTATACAAGCACGTACAAGGTAGATATGAAACTCTCACACCTTAGTCTGATTTCTTGTTTATTTCTGTCTAGCCAAGCATTGGCGCTATCAACAGACCAGGAACAGCCAGTTTATATCGACTCTGACAGTCAACAGCTCGATATGCAAAGCAACAAAGTTACATTTATCGGTGACGTTAAGTTGAAACAAGGCAGTATCAACATTAACGCAGACAAAGTGATAGTGACTCGTGACCCGAAAGATGGCTCAATCCAAGAGATTGAAGGCTACGGCAATCTAGCGACTTTCTCGCAGCTCACTGACGATGGCAAAACTCTGTATGGTGAAGCAAAAGAGCTTTACTACGTCATGGTCGATGACCAACTAACCATGATAGATCAAGCGATGCTATCTCAAGACGATAGTGTTATCCGCGGTACTAAGATCCGCTACAAAATCTCTTCTCAAAAGCTGATTGCTGACGGTAAAGAGAAAGGCGACCGCGTATCTACCATTCTTCAGCCACAAGCAGTACAAGAATAGTTATGGCAATACTTAAAGCTGAGCACTTAGCGAAAACCTATGGCAATCGAACCGTCGTAACGGATGTAAGTCTTCAAGTAGAATCAGGCCAAATCGTTGGCCTGCTTGGTCCTAACGGAGCAGGGAAAACAACATCCTTCTATATGATTGTAGGCTTGGTCGCTCGTGATGAAGGCTCAATTACTATCGATGATAAAGACATCAGTATCTTACCGATGCACAGCCGTTCACGTATGGGGATAGGCTATCTTCCACAAGAGGCGTCTATTTTCCGCAAACTCTCAGTGGAAGATAACATCATGGCGGTTCTTGAAACTCGTGAGGAAATGACGAGAGAAGAGCGCCAAGACAAGTTGGAAGATTTGTTGGAAGAATTCCACATTCAGCACATACGCAACAGCGCTGGTATGGCATTATCTGGTGGTGAACGTCGAAGAGTTGAGATAGCAAGGGCACTCGCAGCCAATCCACAATTTATCCTGTTGGACGAACCTTTTGCTGGGGTTGACCCTATTTCGGTCATCGACATCAAGAAGATCATTGAACATCTGAGAGATCGTGGCCTCGGCGTTTTGATCACTGACCACAACGTTCGTGAAACGCTTGATGTATGTGAAAAAGCGTACATTGTAAGTCAAGGGCACCTGATTGCAGAAGGTACACCGGAGCAAGTGCTTAACAACGAACAAGTGAAACAAGTTTATCTCGGCGAGCAATTCCGTCTATGATTAAAGGGAAGAACGGTAAGATTCTCCAGCATGAAGGCAAGCAATACTGAATGAAACCCTCATTACAACTCAAGCTAGGACAGCAGTTAGCGATGACTCCTCAATTGCAACAAGCAATACGTTTGTTGCAACTGTCAACGCTAGATCTTCAACAGGAAATTCAAGAAGCATTGGATTCAAACCCTCTACTTGAGGTAGAAGAAGTCCATGACGAGCCAACGGTTGAAGACAATACCCGCAGTGAGGAAAAAGAGCCTACGGTAGAACTTGCAGATACCGCGGAACCCGACGTCAAAGACAGTTCTGAACTCATCGAAAAATCTGAAATTAGTAACGACCTCGAAATTGATACCACTTGGGATGATGTCTATAGCGCGAATACCGGCAGTACAGGCATTGCTCTCGACGATGACACTCCGGTTTATCAAGGTGAAACCACCCAGTCTTTGCAAGACTATCTCATTTGGCAGCTTGACCTGACGCCATTTAGTGAAACAGATCGAACCATCGCCCTCGCCTTAATTGATGCCATTGATGACTACGGCTACTTAACCGTTTCCACTGAAGAGATCTTAGAAAGCTTCAATAACGAAGAAATTGAGATCGAAGAAATTGAAGCTGTACGTAAGCGTGTCCAACAATTTGATCCTCTTGGCGTAGCCTCCGTTAATTTGCAGGACTGTCTACTGCTGCAACTAGCCACTTATCCTGAAGACACTCCTTGGCTCGCAGAAGCGAAACTAATTCTTACCCATCACATCGATCAGTTAGGCAATCGAGATTACAAACTGATCATTAAAGAGACTAAACTGAAAGAAGCGGAGATACGCGAAGCTCTCAAACTCGTTCAGCAGCTCGATCCAAGACCGGGGAGCCGTATTGCTTCAGAGCACGCTGAATACGTCATTCCTGATGTCTCAGTTTACAAAGATCACGGTAAGTGGGTTGTAACGATCAACCCAGATTCAGTTCCAAGACTGAAAGTAAATCAGCAATATGCGGCCTTAGGTAAAGGCAACAGTGCTGACAGTCAGTATATTCGCAGCAATTTGCAAGAAGCAAAATGGCTGATTAAAAGTTTAGAAAGTAGAAACGAGACTCTGCTCAAAGTTGCTAAGTGTATTGTTGAACATCAGCGCGATTTCTTTGAGTATGGAGAAGAAGCCATGAAACCTATGGTGCTGAATGATGTCGCTCTCGCAGTCGACATGCATGAATCCACCATATCAAGGGTGACGACGCAAAAGTACATGCATACCCCTCGTGGCATTTTTGAATTGAAGTACTTCTTTTCAAGTCATGTCAGTACTGACAATGGCGGAGAATGCTCATCAACTGCAATTCGAGCCCTCATCAAGAAGCTTGTCGCTGCCGAAAACAGTGCCAAACCACTTAGTGATAGCAAGATTGCTGCTCTACTCGCTGACCAAGGGATTCAGGTCGCTAGACGAACAATCGCTAAATACCGAGAGTCACTAGGTATTGCACCGTCAAGTCAGCGCAAACGCCTGCTATAAGGCCTAAAAACCGAGAAGGAAAGTCTATGCAAATCAATATTAATGGCCATCACGTTGATCTAACCGATTCAATGCAAGACTACGTAAACGAAAAGTTTCAAAAGCTAGAACGCTTTTTTGACCACATCAACAGCGTACATGTTGTATTAAAAGTTGAAAAACTACGTCAAATCGCAGAAGCTACCCTTCACGTTAACCAAGGTGAAATTCATGCATCTTCTGACGATGAAAGCATGTATGCAGCCATAGATTCGCTCGTCGACAAACTTGTTCGACAGCTCAACAAGCACAAAGAAAAGCTAAACGCCCACTAAAACCATGCAACTAAGCGAAATCCTTACATTGAACTGCACGAAAAGTGCAGTTCAATGTACTAGTAAAAAAAGAGCCCTAGAGCTGATCAGTGAACTCGTCGCTGAACAGACAGGCCAAAACTCAACTGAATTATTTGAATGTATGCTAAGTCGCGAAAAAGTCGGCAGTACTGGCATTGGAAATGGAATTGCCATTCCCCATGCTCGTATGCAGTCCAGCGATAAAGCAGTTGCAGTTTTACTGCAATGTGAATCTCCGGTTGAATTTGATTCTATCGATAACCGCCCTGTAGACCTACTTTTTGCTCTTCTCGTGCCTGACGCGCAATGTAAAGAGCACCTTAAAACCCTTTCTAGTATGGCAGAGCGTTTAAACGATAAGCAGATCCTAAAACAGCTTCGCAAGGCTCAGTCTGATCAAGAGCTTTACGACATCATGGTCAATCAATAATGCGTCTCATCGTTGTAAGCGGCCAATCAGGCGCTGGAAAAAGCGTCGCATTGCGAGTTCTCGAGGATCTTGGCTATTACTGCGTTGATAACCTCCCCGTCGATTTGCTCGAAGTCTTCGTCAAAACAGTTCAGTCCAGTAAGCAAAACGTTGCTGTTAGCATCGATATTCGTAATCTGCCCACTGAGCCAAATCTTGTCGAAGACGTACTGGCTAAACTTAAGCAAGACTCGGATGTTAGCGTTCTATTCTTAGATGCGAACAAAGACACCTTGCTTAAACGCTACAGCGAAACTCGTCGAATCCATCCCTTGTCATTGAGTTTAGGCAATACTTCACTCGAACAAGCGATCGAAAAAGAGAGATGTATTCTATCCCCGCTGAAAGAACATGCCGATTTGGTCATCGACAGCAGCAACCAATCTCTGCACGAACTCAGCGAAACCGTGCGCATGAGAGTTGAAGGTCGTGAGCGTAAAGACCTAGTCATGGTGTTCCAGTCATTTGGCTTTAAGTATGGACTCCCAAGTGATGCAGACTATGTCTTCGATGTTCGCTTCTTACCTAATCCACATTGGGAGCCAGATTTGCGCCCTCTAACTGGATTAGATGCACCGATTAAGTCTTTCTTAGAAGGTCACCAAGAGGTAATGGAGCTGAAGCGTCAGATCCAAAAATTTATTGAAGACTGGCTACCCTTATTAGAGAAAAATAATCGTAGCTACCTGACCGTTGCGATTGGATGCACGGGCGGAAAACACCGCTCCGTCTATCTTACTCAGCAAATTGGCGAGTACTTTGCCGAAATGGGACATCAAGTACAAATACGCCACGCCTCATTAGAGAAAAATCATAAGGAATAAGTTTATGCAGCAGCAAAGTCGTACTGTGTTAATTCAAAACCGTCTTGGGCTTCATGCTCGTGCTGCTGTAAAACTGGTTGAACTTGCCCAATCATACGACGCCATTCTGACGATCCAAAACCATGAAGGTAAAGAAGCCACTGCCGATAGTGTTATGGGGCTACTGATGCTGGAATCAGCTCAAGGAGAGCACGTTACCATTAGCGCCGAGGGAAACGATGCCCATCCTGCGTTAGAGGCCGTCTGCCATCTTATTGAAGATAAGTTTGATGAAGATGAGTAATCCTCGTAAATGGTCTAACTAAATGACCTTCCTTCACATTAACTTATTAAATCCATCCTAAAATTCGGTTACTATTCATAGTATTGTAGGAATATAGAGTCAGGGGGAATCAATGGCAGAGCAAATAGAGTTCGATCAAGCTCACCAAGCCCTGAAAGAAGTTACTGAAGCGCTAGAAAATGGCCGTTTTGTCCATGTCCGTCGTCAATTGCAGGACATGGAACCGGAAGATATTGCCCATCTATTAGAAGCATCACCTCGTAAAAGCCGTGAAGTTCTTTGGCAGCTCACCGACCCAGAAGATTATGGTGAAATCCTCGATGAACTGAATGAGGATGTCAAAGACGATCTGGTGTCTAGAATGGCACCAGAAAAGCTGGCAGAAGCAACCGAAGGTATGGAGACGGATGATGTCGCTTACGTTCTTCGAAGCCTACCCGATGATGTTTCAAGAGAAGTTTTATCTCAAATGGACGCAGCAGAGCGTCTATTAGTTGAAACTGCCCTTTCCTACCCAGAAGACACCGCCGGTAGTTTAATGAACACCGATGTCATCACTATTCGTGGTGATGTCGATGTCGACGTTGTATTACGTTATCTACGCATGAAAGGCGAATTGCCGGAAGCAACCGACGCACTCTACGTTATCGATGAAGAGAGCCGACTGATCGGCGAATTGCCGATCACAACACTCATCACAACGCAACCAGACGTCAAAGTCAGTGATGTGATGGAAGATGCCGACGAAGCTATCGATGTGACGATGAGCGACTCAGACATAGCGAGCTTGTTTGAACGTCGTAACTGGATTTCAGCTCCTGTAATCGACGACAAGCAGCACCTTGTCGGACGTATTACTATCGATGACGTTGTCGATGTTATTCGTGAAGACGCAGAACACTCGATGATGAGTATGGCGGGTATGGATGATGACGAAGATACCTTCGCCCCTGTTGTAAAATCAGCACGAAAGCGCAGTATTTGGTTAGGTGCCAATGTTCTTGCAGCTCTTGCCGCGGCATCGGTCTCCAATATGTTTGAAGCCACTCTCGATCAGATGGCCGCGATCGCCGTGTTGATGACCATTGTGCCTTCTATGGGCGGGGTTGCGGGTAACCAAACCGTCGCTCTCGTGATCCGTGGTCTAGCGCTTGGCCATATCGGTGATTCCAACAAGCGTGAACTACTGATGAAAGAGGCGGCCATCGGCCTACTCAATGGCATCATGTGGGCATTGATTATCGGGGGTATTGTCGTTGCTTGGAAAGGAAACTGGATGTTGGGTGGAATCATCTCAGCAGCGATGTTAACCAACTTGTTTGTTGCTGGTGTTGCCGGTGTAACCATTCCGATCCTACTCAAGAAAATGAATATCGATCCAGCCCTCGCAGGGGGAATGGCTCTAACAACCGTCACCGATGTCATTGGTTTGTCGGTATTCCTCGGACTTGCGACAATCCTGATTTAGTCTCAGATACATATTAAAAAGCGCAGCTCATTGAGCTGCGCTTTTTCTATCGGGAAAGGCTCTAGCCGTTAATGTTAGGACCCAACCATTTCTCTGCTTCAAGCATATCCCATCCTTTGCGCTGCGCGTAACTTTCAACTTGATCTTGTTGGATCTGTGCGATCGCAAAGTAACGAGAATCTGGATGTGAGAAATACCAGCCCGAAACAGACGCCCCAGGGAACATCGCGTAACTAGACGTTAAGGTCATCCCTATCGTCTCTTCGACTTTCATCAACTCCCACAATGGGCCTTTCTCGGTATGTTCAGGACAAGCCGGATATCCAGGTGCAGGACGAATACCTTGATACTTCTCTCTAATGAGCTCTTCATTAGACAAGTTTTCATCTTTGGCATAACCCCAGATCTCTTTACGTACCCGCTCATGCAGATACTCAGCGAAGGCTTCAGCCAATCGGTCAGCAACCGCTTGAATCATGATCGCATTGTAGTCATCACCCTGCGCTTTGTACTGGTCAGCCAGCTCCCGCTCATTGATACCACCTGTTACAGCAAAGGCACCAATCCAATCTTTTTTGCCCGACGCCTTAGGTGCAATGTAATCAGACAAACAGTAGTTAAAGCCTTTAGGTTTCTCGGTTTGCTGACGTAAGTTATGCAGAACTTTAGCGACTTCAGTACGAGATTCATCAGTATAGACCTCGATATCATCGCCAATACTTGCAGCAGGGAAAAGAGCACACATTCCTCGTGCCTGCATCAAACCTTCTTGTTCAACACGATCGAGCAGTTCATTCGCATCTTCAAAGAGACGCTTCGCTTCTTCACCCACCTCTTCATGTTCGAAAATAGTGGGATACTTACCCACCAACGACCATGTCATAAAGAATGGCGTCCAATCGATGTACTTACGCAAGGTTCCGATATCAAAATCGTCAAACACATGCACACCCGGCTTAGCAGGAACTGGCGGTGTGTAATTGTCCCAGTCAATGGCAACCTTGTTCGCTCGTGCTTGTTCAAGAGTGACAGGCTTAGTACGTGGCTTTTTGCGGTTATGCTGATCACGTACACGTACATAATCTGCATCAAGCTTTTCAACAAAGTCAGGGCGCAGTTCATTTGAAAGCAGCGAGGTACACACACCAACCGCTCGAGACGCATTGTTTACGTAAACAACGGGATGTTTGTAGTTCTGCTCTATCTTAACAGCGGTATGAGCTTTAGATGTGGTTGCGCCACCAATCAAAAGCGGCAAATCAAAATTAAGACGCTCCATCTCTTTGGCAACATGAACCATTTCGTCGAGTGAAGGGGTAATTAAGCCAGAAAGTCCGATGATATCGACATTCTTTTCTTTGGCGACTTTAAGGATCTGTTCACACGGAACCATCACCCCAAGATCGATAATTTCATAGTTATTACATTGCAAAACGACACCAACGATATTCTTACCAATATCGTGAACATCACCTTTCACCGTTGCTAATAGAATCTTACCGTTAGTCGATCCCGCCTGTTTGCCCGCATTGATAAATGGCTCTAGGTGGGCAACGGCCTGCTTCATTACACGTGCAGACTTCACCACCTGAGGTAGAAACATTTTACCTTCACCAAACAGGTCACCGACGACGTTCATACCATCCATGAGAGGGCCTTCAATCACCTCTAACGGTTTGGCAGCATTAACGCGCGCTTCCTCAGTGTCTTCAACAATAAACTCAGTAATACCTTTTACTAAGGCATGCTCTAAACGTTTTTCAACAGGCCAAGTACGCCACTCAAGTGCCGACGCGTCTTCTTCTTTACCTACACCCTTGTTTGCGTACTCCGCAGCAATATCCAGTAACCTCTCAGTACCATCATCGCGACGGTTGAGCACCACGTCCTCAACCGCTTCACGCAGCTTCTCGGGTACGTTGTCGTATATCTCCAGTTGCCCAGCATTTACGATGCCCATATCCATGCCGTTTTTAAAACAGTGGTAGAGGAACACAGCATGAATCGCTTCTCGAACGTAGTTATTACCTCGGAAGGAGAAGGAGACGTTCGAAACACCACCGGAGATCATCGCATAAGGTAGGTCGCGTTTGATGTCTGCTACCGCTTCAATAAAGTCCACCGCATAATTGTTGTGTTCCTCAATGCCCGTTGCAACAGCGAAAATATTTGGGTCGAAAATGATATCTTCAGGTGGGAAACCGACTTCATTGACTAAGATATTGTAGGCATTCGTACATATCTCTAGTTTACGTGCACGCGTCTCTGCCTGACCGATTTCATCAAATGCCATGACAATAACAGCGGCACCGTAACGGCGAATCAACTTAGCCTGTTCGACAAATTTCTCTTTACCCTCTTTAAGAGAAATGGAGTTAACAATGCCTTTGCCCTGAATACACTTTAGACCCGCTTCAATGACTTCCCATTTAGAGGAATCGACCATGATAGGGACTTTCGAGATTTCTGGCTCAGATGCACATAGATTTAGGAAACGAACCATACTCGCCTCCGCATCCAACATGCCTTCATCCATATTAATGTCGATGATCTGTGCGCCGTTCTCTACTTGCTGGCGGGCAACCTCTAACGCTTCGTCATAGAGTTCTTCTTTGATCAATCGTTTAAAGCGTGCAGAGCCCGTAACGTTTGTTCGTTCGCCGACGTTAACAAACAGAGTTTCCTTCTCAATCGTTAATGGTTCAAGACCTGATAAGCGACAAGCTACCGTCAATTCAGGAAGTGCTCTTGGTTTTACCCCAGCTACCACCTTTGCCATTTGGCGAATATGCTCAGGCGTAGTACCACAACACCCGCCAATTAAGTTAAGGAAGCCACTTTCTGCCCACTCTTTGACATGAACCGCCATGTCCGAAGGAGAAAGGTCGTACTCACCAAAAGCATTCGGCAAACCCGCATTAGGGTGTGCTGAAACAAATGTTTCTGAGATACGTGAAAGCTCTTCAACGTATGGTCTTAACTCATCAGGGCCAAGGGCACAGTTAAGTCCAAATGAGATTGGCTGAACATGACGTAGAGAGTTATAGAAGGCTTCGGTTGTTTGACCGGACAATGTACGACCCGACGCATCGGTAATCGTACCTGAGATCATAACTGGTAGGCTAAAACCCAGCTCTTCAAAAACACTATCAACCGCGAAGGCACAAGCCTTGGCATTCAAAGTGTCAAAAATGGTTTCAATAAGGATAAGATCAGACCCGCCTCGGATCAGGGCACGAGTCGATTCAGAATACGCTTCGACTAACTGGTCAAAGCTAACATTGCGATAACCAGGGTCATTTACATCCGGTGAGATAGAACATGTGCGGTTAGTAGGACCAAGCACACCGGCAACATAGCGAGGCTTATCTGGCGTTTTCGCACTCCATTCATCGGCAACTTCTCTTGCCAATTTTGCGGCGGCAAAGTTAATCTCTTCGCTGAGGCTTTCCATATCATAGTCAGCCATAGCGATAGTCGTCGCATTGAAAGTGTTGGTTTCAAGAATATCCGCACCTGCATCAAGATAAGCCGCGTGGATATCTCTAATTAACTTTGGCTGTGACAACACTAGTAGGTCATTATTACCCTTCAAATCACAGTGCCAATCTGCAAAGCGCTCGCCTCGGTAGTCTTGCTCTTCCAATTTGTAATCTTGGATCATGGTGCCCATACCACCATCAATCAATAAGATACGTTGCTTTAATTGAGCTTCAATCTGTTGCCTTACATTACTTCCCACGGTACTGCCTCATTCCTTTATTTATGCCTCCATCCTATCACAGTTATTAAAGGAGTCTAGACGTCTAAAAGATCAAATTGATGACTTACTTATGACAAAAAGTGTTTGCTATTTGTACATAGTAGGCAGAAAATCCCCATTCATAATTTGTTACACAATGAGATTCTAATGTCGGTCTACTACACACTGTGCTTCCTGTCTGCAGCAGCGATGTTGATTGCTTTTATAAACAGCAAGATAGGTAAGATGCAAACTACCATCGCGATTACCGCTGGTTCGATGATGCTTTCGCTACTTATCTTAATTGCTGGTCAGAATGATTGGTTCCACCTGACTGAAATCGCTTCAAACACGGTATCCAGCATTAACTTTGAAGACTTTCTTCTAAAAGGGATCCTTGGATTTCTGTTATTTGCGGGCGGATTAGGAATCAAACTTCCCAATTTGAAAGATCAAAGATGGGAAATCACAGTGCTTGCACTCGGTGCGACCCTGTTTTCGACATTCTTTATAGGCTTTGTACTGTATGGATTCTGTCAACTGATCGGCATTCAATTCAATCTCGTTTATTGCTTACTATTTGGCGCACTGATCTCGCCAACCGACCCTATCGCTGTTCTTGCCATCGTAAAGAAACTGGATGCACCAAAACGTATTTCAACCCAAATCGAAGGTGAATCTCTGTTTAACGATGGCTTCGGCTTAGTAATCTTCGTGACTATTTTTACCATCGCATTCGGCACAGAAACACCAACGGTGGGTAGCGTGACATTGCTGTTCATTCAAGAAGCAATCGGTGGTATTGCCTATGGCTTCGCTCTGGGACTACTTTTCCACTACTTGATTAGTGCGACAGATGATCACTCTATGGAACTGCTGCTCACGATTGGTGTACCAACGGCCGGTTATGCGTTTGCTGAAGTGATACACGTTTCAGGCCCGCTAGCTATGGTAGTGTCAGGTATCATGATAGGGAACTGGACTCGCTTTATCGGATTCTCTAAAGAAAGTGAAGACCACTTAGACCACTTCTGGGAGCTGGTAGATGAATTCTTAAATGGCGTGCTATTCCTGCTCATTGGTATGTCTATGTTGCTATTCGAGTTCCATAAAGAAGACTGGATTCTAATGGCGTTCTCCATCCCGTTAGTGCTCGCAGCTCGCTACCTGAGTGTATTCTTCTCTTACATTGGCTTCAAACGCTACCGTAAGTACAACCCTTGGTCTGTAAGGATACTCACTTGGGGTGGCCTCCGAGGTGGACTGGCATTAGCGATGGCGCTATCAATTCCATCGGGTATCTGGGTCATTCAGGATAAGCTGATAGATGTAAAAGAGATCGTGTTGGTCATGACATATTCAGTAGTGGTATTTTCTATCCTTGTTCAAGGCTCAACCATCACTCCTATGATTGAAAAAGCGAAACTCAAACAGAAGGAGATCGACGAAGAGTGCAATCTTGAACAAGCCACCCAAGAGTAAGTGTGATACTCAGAAAGACATTCAAAGGCAGCCAAATGGCTGCTTTTTTTATGGGTGCAACTTTGAGGCTAAAGGCTAAAGGCTAAAGGCTAAAGGCTAAAGGCTAAAGGCTAAAGGCTAAAGGCTAAAGGCTAAAGGCTAAAGGCTAA
>NZ_JBNJOF010000034.1:0-21588 GCF_050113875.1 Vibrio sp. TRT 1302
AGAGAGTAAATCAGCATAGAGCCGTGGCCGTTAGAAAGTACGAAACGGTCGCGGTCAGCCCACTCTGGGTTAGCTGGATTGTGATTTAGGTGTGAACGCCAAAGAACTTCAGCGATATCAGCCATACCCATAGGTGCGCCTGGGTGGCCAGAGTTAGCTTGTTGTACACCATCCATGCTTAGAGCGCGGATTGCGTTAGCGAGATGTTGACGAGAAGACATGTCAGCTCCTGAGTGCATTAAGCGAATCATAAATGTAAGTGGGCGACAATTCTCTCAAAGCACTGTTAGCTCTGCAAACGTTTTCCAGCCTGTTTATTCACAAATATCCTATCTTTTGGTCTAACTTCATAGAGGAAGCACGCAATCTTCATATTAGTGACGCAAACGTTTAGTTTTGCTTCTAAGAAAAAAAGAGCTTGTAATTCGAACGGTCAAAACTAAAATAGACGTCTAGATGTAGATACACCTACAATTAACCGTATTATTTATTTGTGTCCCACTATCGCTTTTAGCACTGGGACACAATCCAAAAATTTATAGTGGAGCTCACATGGCTAAGCACCTGTTCACTTCTGAGTCAGTATCAGAAGGCCATCCAGATAAAATTGCAGACCAGATTTCTGATGCAGTCCTTGATGCGATTCTAGAACAAGATCCAAAAGCACGTGTTGCGTGTGAAACTTATGTAAAAACCGGCATGGTAATGGTTGGTGGTGAAATCACGACATCTGCATGGGTAGATATCGAAGAACTCACTCGCCAAACTGTTCGTGAAATCGGCTACGTTCACTCTGACATGGGCTTTGATGCTAACTCTTGTGCAGTTCTAAATACGATCGGTAAACAGTCACCAGATATCAACCAAGGTGTTGATAAAGCAGATCCTAAAGAGCAAGGTGCAGGTGACCAAGGTATTATGTTCGGTTACGCAACTAACGAAACTGAAATCCTAATGCCGGCACCAATTACTTACTCTCACCGTCTTGTGCAAAAACAAGCTGAAGTACGTAAGAATGGCACTCTACCTTGGTTGCGCCCAGATGCGAAATCTCAGGTTACTTTCCAGTACGATGAAGGCAAAATCGTTGGTATCGATGCAGTCGTTCTTTCTACTCAACACTGTGACACAATCTCAACTCCAGACCTACGCGAAGCAGTAATGGAAGAGATCATCAAGCCAGTACTACCTACAGAGTGGATCAACAAAGAGACCAAGTTCTTCATCAACCCAACAGGTCGTTTTGTTATCGGTGGTCCTATGGGTGACTGTGGTCTGACTGGTCGTAAGATCATCGTTGATACATACGGCGGCGCAGCGCGTCACGGTGGTGGTGCATTCTCTGGTAAAGATCCATCAAAAGTAGACCGTTCTGCGGCTTACGCAGCTCGTTATGTTGCGAAAAACATCGTAGCGGCAGGTCTTGCTGATCGTTGTGAAATCCAATTGTCTTACGCGATTGGTGTTGCAGATCCAACGTCTATCATGGTTGAAACTTTTGGTACTGAAAAAGTTTCTCAAGAAATCATCATTGAAGCAGTTCGCCAGCACTTCGACCTACGTCCATACGGTCTACAAGAAATGCTTAACCTACTTCAACCAATCTATAAGAAGACAGCTGCATACGGTCACTTCGGTCGTGAAGAGTTCCCTTGGGAAGCGACTGACAAAGCAGCAATTCTACGTGAGTTCGCTGGATTAAAGTAATTTAGTGACAATCACTTAGCTGATATATCGAGGCCTCTGGACAACCAGAGGCCTTTTTTATTGCTAATAAAAATCGCATCTCAACGTTGTATTTTTTTGTCATGGGGTCAATAGTTAAAAATATGTTAACACCTCAAATTCAGTATTGTACTGATGGTTAACATAGACTGATGCACCGCTTACATCACAGACGTCGCCAAGCCGGGCATCGAGTATCAAACGCTAAATTTGCCAACGAATTTAGTCAACGTAGAGAATCGATCAAGGAGGATGTATGCCTCGTACGGTGAATCCACATGACTTCAACGATAAACGAAAGGAAGTCTCAGATGCGGAATATGCTCGCACAATTCCTTGCAATCAAGTGAGTATATCTGCCCCATTCCACTGGCTCGCGCTCGGACTACATGACTTCGTCCGAATGCCGCTTATTAGTGCCTTTTATGGCTTATGCTTTATGGCTGCCGCAATCGGTATTGTATTACTTGTGCAATGGCAAGGAACCCACCTTGTCGTCATGCCGAGCTTAGTCGTCTATATGTTAATTGGTCCATTCCTTGCGCTTGGATTGTATGACGCTAGCTGGGAAAGAGAGAGAGGCCATAGCGCCAGTTTGATGCACTCAATGAAAGCCATCGGACGTAACTCAAGTTCACAATGGGCCTTTGCGGTGTTACTCGCGGTTTGTATGATTTTCTGGATGCGTATCGCAGCGCTGCTTCATGCTCTTTACCCGTCGGTTCAGGGAGCGCCTTTAAGTGAGTTTATGCCATTTCTCGTTATAGGCTCTTTGGTCGGTTTTGTTCTGGCGAGTATCGTCTTTAGTATTTCAGCGTTTTCCATTCCACTAATGATGGAACGCCGAGTCGATATGATGACCGCTGTATTCACTAGCTTTAATGCCGTCAAATCGAACATTCCTGCGATGATCGTCTGGGCCGCACTTATCTGTGGTGGTATTTTGGTTGGTTTTGCCACTTACGGTATTGGGATGCTCTTTACCATGCCAATTCTTGGTTATGGTACTTGGCATGCCTACCATGAAACAATCAAAAAGAAACATCACCCTTAGGTCGCACTTCATGCTCTTCCGGTATATTATTCGCCCCTGCTTATGGGGCGATTTTTTTGGAGTGTGGCTTGGACATAGAATTAGAATATCGAGCAAACAAGGTGATTGCCGAATGCATAGATACAGCACAACAAGCCTTTAAGCGCCGTTTCTCCATTCCCAGCCTTAACTTTAAACTCAGAGGAAAAGCTGCCGGTAAAGCATTTCTACAGCTCAATGAAATTCGCCTCAATCCAGTCCTTTTTAGAGAAAACAAACACGACTTCTTTGCAGAAGTCATTCCCCATGAAGTTGCCCACTTAGTCACCTATCAAGTGTATGGGCGAGTCCGTCCTCATGGAAAAGAGTGGCAAGCGGTCATGGAATCTGTGTTTAAAATACCCGCTCGGACAACACACCGTTTCGAAACTATCTCGGTTCAAGGAAAAACGTTCGAATATCGCTGTCAGTGCTCCTTGTACCCGTTAACGATTCGTCGCCACAATAAGGTTTTGAGACAACAAGCAAGTTATCGCTGTCAGCAGTGCCATCAAACCCTTGCCTATACGGGCAAACAACTTTCCTAAATTCGAAATTTCTCAATTATTTGATGCATAGTTGCGTGTTAGACTCCAGTTTCTAATACTTTTCTAACACTTAACTATCATGCAAAAACATCTGCTCATCGCTCTTGCGGCAATGATTTTAAGCCCCCTATCTCAAGCTGCTCCGCCCGCTTCGTTCAGCCAAGCCAAGAAAGAAGCCGTTAAAATTTACTCCGATCACCCAACGAGTTTCTACTGCGGGTGTGACATTGATTGGAAAGGAAAGAAAGGCATCCCCGACTTAGAGTCGTGTGGCTACAAAGTTCGCAAACAGCAACAACGCGCCTCACGTATCGAATGGGAACATGTTGTACCTGCCTGGCAATTTGGTCACCAACTCCAATGTTGGCAAAACGGCGGAAGGAAAAATTGTTCCAAGAATGACAAACAGTTTCGTCAGATGGAAGCCGATCTCCACAACCTTACTCCAGCCATTGGAGAGGTAAACGGTGACCGTTCCAATTTCAACTTCAGCCAGTGGAATGGTATCGATGGGGTCACCTATGGCCAATGTGAAATGCAGGTCAATTTCAAGGAACGTAAAGCGATGCCACCAGATCGTGCCAAAGGCGCCATCGCAAGAACCTATCTCTACATGAGCCAAGAATATGGGTTCAATTTGTCCAAGCAGCAACGTAATCTTATGAATGCTTGGAATAAGCAGTTTCCAGTAGACAAGTGGGAGTGTGAACGAGAAACCCGCATCCACAAAATTCAAGGCAATCACAATCCGTTTGTTTATGAAGCCTGCCAAGCGCGTTAAATACCTTTAGAGTTTTCAGTTAAGCACTGGAAACTCTGCTTGCCCCTTGTTTTTTCAATGCAAAGCATCCATGTTAGAAGTTAACTCAAAATCTGTTGCCGGAAGTCGAAATACGATGCGAATCCCACGAATTTATCACCCAGAAACCATAACTCAGCTTGGACGTTTGTTACTGAGTGAAGAAGCAGCTGGCCATATCGGTCGAGTGCTGAGAATGAAGGAAGGTCAGCAAGTATTGCTGTTTGACGGGAGTGGTGCAGAGTTTCCGGCACTCATCAGTGATGTAACCAAAAAATCCGTGGAAGTAGACGTTACTGAACGTATTGAGCGCAGCAGTGAATCACCGTTAGATCTCCACTTAGGTCAAGTAATCTCGCGTGGCGATAAGATGGAGTTCACGATTCAAAAGTCTGTTGAGCTAGGTGTGAATACCATTACTCCCCTAATCTCTGAGCGCTGTGGCGTGAAACTCGATCAAAAACGCTTTGAGAAGAAACTCGCTCAATGGCAAAAAATAGCAATCAGTGCGTGTGAACAATGCGGTCGAAATACAGTGCCAGAGATTCGCCCTGTCATGCAGCTTGAGGAATGGTGTGGTGAAGAGTACGACGGCTTAAAACTCAACCTACATCCACGCGCCAAGTACTCGATTAATACTTTACCTACACCTGTAGAAAAAGTGCGTCTACTGATTGGTCCTGAAGGTGGTTTATCCGCTGAAGAAATCGGCATGACTGAAAAGTACAATTTCGAAGAGACGCTGCTCGGTCCACGTGTTTTACGTACTGAGACAGCAGCCCTTACGGCAATTACAGCCTTGCAAGTTCGTTTCGGCGATCTTGGTTAAACGGAGAAAGACAATGATCAAATTAGGTATTGTGATGGACCCTATTTCGTCCATTAACATCAAAAAAGACTCTAGCTTTGCCATGATGCTTGAAGCGCAGCGCCGCGGCTATCAGATCCATTACATGGAAATGAACGATCTCCACCTTGAGCAAGGTGTTGCGATCGCAGATACCAAGATCGTAGAGCTTAAAGAAGATCCAACCGGCTGGTACGAATTTAAATCCGAGCAAACCATCGAGTTATCCGACCTCGATGCCGTTCTAATGCGTAAAGATCCTCCATTTGACACTGAGTACATCTACGCAACCTACATTCTAGAACGTGCAGAAGAACAAGGTACGCTGATCGTAAACAAGCCACAAAGCCTTCGTGATTGTAACGAAAAACTGTTCACGGCATGGTTCCCAGAACTTACCCCAACCACAATAGTGACTCGAAAAGCAGAAAGAATTAAAGCGTTCCGCGAACAGCATGGTGACGTGATCTTAAAACCTCTAGACGGCATGGGTGGCGCCTCTATCTTCCGCGTCAAAGAGAATGATCCAAACGTATCCGTCATCATTGAAACCTTGACCAACCACGGTCAAAACTACGCAATGGCACAAACATTCGTTCCTGATATCAGTAACGGTGACAAGCGCATCCTAGTCGTAGATGGGGAGCCAATGCCGTATTGTTTGGCGCGAATTCCTGCGAAAGGTGAAACCCGTGGCAACTTGGCAGCGGGCGGAACAGGTGAAGCGAGACCACTTAGTGAGACAGATAAAAAGATAGCTGAAGCTGTAGCGCCTACACTTAAAGAAAAAGGGCTGATATTTGTTGGCTTAGACGTCATCGGTGACAAGCTAACAGAGATAAACGTAACTAGCCCAACTTGTATTCGTGAAATCGAAGCGGCATTTGATGTGTCGATTACTGGCAAACTCATGGACGCCATTGAACGTCGACTAAACGCCTAAACTCTTAGGGCAGCCTATAGGGTTGCCCATATTTAAGTGGGAGTGTTTATGAATTTAACCAACCATTTTTTAGTGGCAATGCCGGGCATGAAAGATCCCTACTTCCAGCGCAGCGTGATTTACGTTTGCGAACACAACGAAGATGGGGCGATGGGTTTAATGATTAATGCTCCTATCGACATCACCATCGGCAAAATGTTAGAGAAAGTCGATGTCGAGTCGATTCATCCGAAACTTTTAACCGACAGCTTAGACAAGCCTGTGCTCAACGGTGGCCCAGTCTCGGAAGATCGTGGTTTTATACTCCACCAGCCTAAAGACGAATATGAATCCAGCATCAAGATGACGGATAAAATCTCCGTCACTACATCTCGTGATATTCTTGGTGTACTCGGGACAGAAGCAGAACCTCACCATTATCTCGTCGCATTGGGCTATTCTGGCTGGGAAGCCGGTCAACTAGAGATAGAGCTGTCAGAGAACTCATGGTTAACGGTTGAGGCGGATCCCAATGTGATGTTCGATACTCCAATCAATGAACGCTGGCAAAAGGCTGTACAGATGCTTGGTATTGATGTCGCCCAACTTTCTAGTGATATTGGCCACGCGTAACAACAATAACGAAGAGAAACATGTCTAGAACAATTATGGCATTTGACTTTGGCACTAAAAGTATTGGTAGTGCCATAGGACAGGAAATTACTGGTACCGCTTCTCCGTTGAAAGCTTTTAAAGCTAACGATGGAATCCCAAATTGGGATGACATCGAAAAGCAAATCAAAGAGTGGCAACCGGATCTCCTTGTGGTGGGTTTGCCTACCGACTTGCATGGCAAAGATCTTGAAACCATTACACCAAGAGCGAAGAAGTTTGCTAACCGCCTACATGGCCGTTTTGGCTTAGCCGTCGAACTGCATGACGAACGCCTATCAACCATGGAAGCACGCGCAGACTTGTTCGAAATGGGTGGCTACAAAGCGCTAAGCAAAGGGAATGTCGACTGCCAGTCAGCGGTCGTCATTCTTGAAAGCTGGTTTGAGGCGCAATACCAGTAGCGAAAAAAACTGGAAGGTTGACGTTAAAGCGTCAACCTTTGTTCTGCATTTGAAAGGTAGCCCCCTTAAAAAATCTGTATCAAATGCTCAATTAACCGCTATACCCTTTTTTACCCCTACAAGGGCTTAGCTCTCGAATCTAAGTGCCCTAATCCATATCAATCTTAACATTACTCAACGCACTGCCACTTGAGCCATTGCCACGCTGTGTTTTAAGCATAATTCTGAGGTCATTGGCCGAATCTGCACTATGAAGTGCATCTTCCTCGCTAATTTGATTCTCGGTTACTAACTTATACAGTGCCTGATCAAAGGTTTGCATCCCTACCTCATTCGACTTAGCCATTGTTGTTTTTAACTCATGCAAGTCGCCACGTCGAATAAGATCAGACACTCTTGGGCTATTGAGCAACACTTCAAAGACACCATGACGACCCTGACCGTTTTTATCTCGAATCAGTTGCTGACCAATCACACCACGAAGATTCATCGACAGATCGAACAGGAACTGTTCCTTTTGCTCTTTGGGTACCAAATGTAAAATGCGTTCAAGAGCCTGATTTGCGTTATTGGCATGCAGAGTCGCCATACAGAGATGACCTGTCTCAGCAAATGTCATTGCGTATTCCATTGTTTCACGAGAGCGTATTTCTCCAATCAGAATCATATCAGGAGCCTGACGCAACGAATTCTTCAATGCAACTTCATAGCTTTCTGTATCTAAACCGACCTCACGTTGAGTCACAATGCAGCGCTGATGCTCGTGAACAAACTCAATCGGGTCTTCAACCGTTAAAATATGCCCTGACTGATGAGTATTGCGATAGCCAGTCATTGCCGCCATGGTGGTCGATTTACCCGAACCAGTCGCCCCAACGACAAGAACTAGCCCCCTCTTAGCGGTAGCCAGTTCTCTCAATACTTCAGGAAGCTTGAGCTCTTCAAAGGTGGGAATCCTTGTCTCAATTCGGCGAATAACGGCGCCAGGCAGCTCTCGCTGATAGAAAGCCGAGACACGGAATCGTCCAAAGTGACGGACGATAGCAAAGTTAGCCTCTTTACTAGAATGAAACTCGTGCTGGCGCTCTCTATCCATCATGCTTTCAAGCAAGGAATTCACCACCGCATGTGAAAGTTTATCGCCTTGGGGACGCAGCTCACCATCCACACGATACAGAACCGGAGCCCCAACCGTGATATAGAGATCTGACGACTTTTGATCGATCATCTGCTCTAAAAAAACATCAATATCCATACCGTTTCCACTCAATCAGAACATAGACGTTTCAAGTTCTATTTTCTTAGCAACTTCATCTGGATCAACCAAGCCTTGTGCTATCAACTGTTTGGCATTTTGCTCCATAGTCTGCATCCCATGAGCAGCTCCAGTTTGAATCACAGACAACATCTGTGCGACTTTATCCTCACGAATAAGATTGCGAATGGCAGGTGTCGCCATCATGATTTCATGACAAGCTGTACGCCCGCCACCGATACGTTTCAGCAGTTTTTGTGCAATAACCGCTCGCAATGATTCAGAGAGCATTGAGCGCACCATTTCTTTATCGCTACCTGGGAATACATCAATAATGCGGTCAATGGTTTTTGCCGCTGAGCTAGTGTGCAGAGTCCCAAACACCAAATGACCAGTTTCGGCCGCAGTCAGCGCTAAACTGATCGTCTCTTTATCACGTAATTCCCCGACCAGAATAACATCTGGGTCTTCGCGTAAAGCACTGCGTAAAGCGTTGCTAAAATTGTGTGTGTCACGGTGAACTTCACGCTGATTGACTAAGCATTTGTTGTTACTGTGAACAAATTCAATCGGGTCTTCAATCGTGAGGATATGCTTGTTGTGGTGACGGTTAATGTAGTCCACCATCGCTGCGAGCGTCGTCGATTTTCCAGAGCCCGTTGGCCCAGTAACCAATACCAACCCTTTTTCCATATTGGCAATTTTTTCGAAGATTGGCGGAGTTTCTAACTGTTCTAAGGTAGGAATTGTCATAGGGATGGTACGGAACACCGCTGCACAGCCTCGAGCCTGATTGAACGCATTGACACGAAATCGTCCAACGTCAGGTAACTCGAACGAAAAGTCGACTTCAAGCCGCTCTTCAAACTCGCTTCTTTGAGCGTCGTTCATCACATCAAATATCAACCGATGCACATCCGCATGATTAAAAGCTGGTACGCCAAGCTTTCTTACTTCACCATCTATCCTTACCATTGGAGATACTCCAGCAGAAAGATGTAGATCTGAAGCATTATGCTTTACACTAAAATCCAGTAATTCAGCGATATCCATTTAAAATCCTTAAGTAAAATCTGCTATGACTAGTATTCAACAAAATATTGAACAGATCACCTCACAGATTGAGGTCGCACAACAAAAGTGTGGACGCGGTCGGGACTCAGTGCAACTTCTCGCCGTCAGCAAGACTAAGCCTGTCGAAGCTATCCTTGAAGCCGCTCAAGCTGGGCAAGTCGCATTTGGAGAGAACTACGTCCAAGAGGGGGCGAATAAAGTCGCCCACTTCACTCAGCATCACCCTGAGCTGAACTTAGAATGGCACTTTATTGGCCCAATACAGTCCAATAAGTCACGCCATGTTGCGGAAAGCTTTGACTGGGTACATACCGTCGATAGAACTAAGATTGCTCAACGTCTCAACGATCAGCGTCCAGAAGGACTCGAGCCGATTCAGGTTCTGATTCAAGTAAATACCAGTGGAGAAGCATCAAAGTCCGGCATTGACGACGATGAAATCTTTGCGCTTGCAGAGTTGATTTCTCAGCTTCCGAACCTCACTTTAAGAGGATTGATGTCAATCCCTGCTAATGTTTCAGACTATGAGTCACAACTGGCGGCATTTACTCAATTAGCGAAGCTCAAAGAGAAACTCGCGCATCATTTTCCTGATCAAAACATCGATACCTTGTCGATGGGAATGAGTGGTGATATGGAAGCCGCTATCGAAGCCGGTAGCACCATGGTTCGTATCGGTACCGCTATCTTTGGTGCTCGCGATTACAGTAACAAAGCATAAATTGTTGAAAGGATACAAAGACTAATGGAACACAAGAAGATCGCCTTTATCGGCGCAGGCAATATGGTTAAGGCCATTGTCTCTGGCTTAATCGCAGATGGTTACCCAGCAGAACTTATCACTGCTACAGCCCCATCTGAGACACGTCGCTTACCATTAGAGCAAAGCTATGGTATCCAGACCACCAGCGACAATTTCTCAGCTGCGCAACAAGCAGAGGTCATTGTACTGTCGGTTAAACCTCAGATGATGGAAGAGGTCTGCCGCCCACTGCAAAGCATCGACTTCTCAGGAAAATTGGTGATTTCAATTGCGGCAGGTATCCAGTGTTCACGTCTAAACGAAATGCTCGGTTGTTCATTGAATATCGTTCGTGTCATGCCTAATACACCATCACAGTTGGGGCTAGGAATGAGTGGCCTGTTTGCTCCTGAACACGTAACAGCGCTAGACAAAGCTTTTGCTGCTGAGTTAATGCAAGCGGTAGGTAAAGTGTGTTGGGTTGATCAAGAGTCTGGCATCAATAACGTCATTGCTGCAGCTGGAAGTGCGCCTGCATACTTTTTCTTGTTTATGGAAGCCATGCAGGCAGAAGCCATCGCTCAAGGTTTTGATAAAGAGACAGCTCGTCTACTCGTGCAGCAATCAGCGCTCGGTGCGGCAAGCATGGTCGTTAAAAACCCAGACACAGAGCTGTCCATTCTACGCGAAAACGTGACATCCAAAGGGGGCACAACGGCTGAAGCCCTGAGAACATTCAATCAACATCAACTTTCAGATATAGTAGCGAAAGCTATGCAGGCGGCCGTTGCTCGCGCTGAAGAGATGGAAAAACTGTTTTAATTACCAGAGCACAACGCTCTAGAAAATAAGGGTCACCTATGAATTCAATGAGTTTTCTGATTTCCACCCTGTTTGATCTCTACATCATGGTGGTGATCTTACGTATCTGGTTGCAAGCTTCCCGCGCAGACTTCTACAACCCGTTTTCACAATTCATTGTAAAAGCAACTCAGCCTGTTATTGCTCCACTACGTCGAATGATCCCATCTGTGGGCAGCCTAGACTTAGCAACTATTCTGTTCGCCTACGTACTGTGCGTATTGAAATTCGTCGCACTGGTTCTGATCGCTTCAAATGGCTCAGTATCCTTCAGTGCAGACTTCCTGTTCCTAGGCCTATTGTCACTGATTAAAGCAGCGGGTGGCCTACTTTTCTGGGTGCTATTAATCCGCGCTATCCTAAGTTGGGTAAGTCAAGGTCGCAGCCCTATCGAATATGTTTTCCATCAGCTTACTGAACCTATGCTCGCACCTATCCGTCGCGTTATCCCAGCGATGGGTGGTTTTGACTTGAGTGTATTAGTACTTTTTATTGCTCTACAATTCGCTAACTTTCTGATGGGTGACCTCATTGGCCCTATCTGGTATCAGCTATAATGTCACAAGCAGCTTGGTTTGACGGCGAGGATCTGATTCTTCGCCTTTACATCCAACCCAAGGCAAGCAGAGACAAGATCGTTGGCCAACATGGTGAAGAGATCAAGGTAGCAATAACCGCACCTCCGGTGGATGGGAAAGCCAATGCTCATCTGAGCAAGTACCTTGCAAAGCAGTTCAAGGTAGCCAAAGGACTCATCACCATAGAAAAAGGGGAACTTGGCCGACATAAACAAGTCAGGGTCAGTTCTCCAACACAAATACCCAATGAGGTACAAGCCATCATCTGATGGCTTTTTATTTATCGCTCGTCAATGAAACGAATTTAAGAAGGAAGCCCTATGAAGAAATGGATCACACTCGCACTCATCAGCTTGTTTGCTGTACCAAGCTGGGCTGGTCAGTTCAAAACCATCAAAGATGTTGAGGTACACTACTCTGCCTTCAACTCTACTTTTTTAACGGCGCAGGTTGCCAAGAATTACAAGCTCAAACGTAACGCCTATTCGGCGATCCTTAACATCAGCGTCTTAGACAATTCGCAAGCAGGAAAACCCGCCATTACCGCTGAAATCACCGGTACCAGTAAAAACCTGTTAGGCCAGACTCGCCAGCTCAACTTTCGCGAAGTGCAGGAAGGCAACGCTATTTACTACTTAGCGGAGTTTCCTATTTCACAAGAGGAACAACTGACATTCGATTTGGATGTTAATGCTGGCATTAAGGGCACAGGAAGATTAAAGTTCACCCAGAAATTTTACGTAGAAGAGTAATGACCAAACGGCATGACTCTAGTTCATCAAAGAGACAGAATCCAATGAGCAAGATTGTATTAGCGACAAGTAATCAAGGTAAGGTTCGCGAAATGGCAGACCTACTGGCTGATTTTGGTTTTGAAGTGTTAGCCCAAAGCGAATTCAACGTTTCTGAAGTTGCTGAAACTGGCACCACATTTATCGAGAATGCGATCATCAAAGCGCGCCACGCGGCAAAAGAAACCGGTCTTGCAGCCATAGCTGATGATTCAGGTTTAGAAGTAGACGCCCTCAAAGGTGCCCCTGGTATCTACTCCGCTCGCTACGCTGGCGAAGGTGCAAGTGACCAACAAAACCTTGAGAAGCTGCTCGATGCAATGAAAGAGGTGCCAGAAGAACAGCGCAGTGCTCGTTTCCATTGTGTGCTCGTGTTAATGCGCCATGAAAACGATCCAACTCCTATCGTTTGTCACGGCAAGTGGGAGGGACGAATTCTCACTGAAGCTCACGGCGAAAATGGCTTTGGTTATGACCCAATCTTTTTCGTACCAGAAGACAACTGCGCTTCTGCTGAGTTAGAACCAGCACGTAAAAAACAGCTTTCACATCGCGGAAAAGCGCTCAAACAGCTGTTCGCGACTCTATCTGAACAACCGCTTTAATCACTACTCAGTCAACGATAGACAATGAGCAAACTTATCCCACCAGCACTAAGTCTTTATGTACACATCCCATGGTGTGTACAAAAGTGCCCGTACTGTGATTTTAACTCTCACGCTCTAAAGGCAGAGATCCCAGAAAATGAATACATTGCTGCACTGCTACAAGATTTAGACACAGATATTGAGCGTTACCAGATCAATGATAATCCGCGCCCATTGCACTCGATTTTTATCGGTGGCGGTACTCCTAGTCTGATTTCGGCACAAGGTATTGCTGCGCTTCTATCAGGAATTGAAGCTCGCATCCCTTTCAAACCCGACATAGAAATCACTATGGAAGCCAACCCTGGCACGATTGAGGCGGAGCGTTTCGCTGGCTATAGAAAAGCGGGAGTGACACGTATTTCCATCGGTGTGCAAAGCTTCGAGCAGCAAAAACTTGAGAAGCTAGGTCGAATTCATGGGAAAGATGAAGCGGTCAATGCGGCTAAGCTGGCTCATCAAATCGGTCTTAATAGCTTTAACCTCGATCTCATGCACGGATTACCGGATCAGTCTGTCGATCAAGCTCTGGCCGATCTCGATAAAGCGATCGAACTCGATCCTCCTCATCTATCTTGGTACCAGCTAACCATCGAACCTAATACCATGTTCTATTACAAGCAGCCTACCTTGCCGGATGATGATGACTTGTGGGATATTTTTGAGTTGGGACATCAAAAGTTAGCCGAAGCAGGCTACGTTCAGTACGAGATTTCCGGCTACAGTAAACCCGGTTATCAATGCCAGCATAATCTCAACTATTGGCGTTTTGGTGATTATCTTGGTATTGGCTGTGGCTCTCACGGAAAAATAAGCTTTAGCGATGGTCGCATTATTAGAACCACAAAAGTCAAACACCCTCGAGGCTATCTAACGGCGTATGACAATATGGTCAAACCTTACTTGAGTGACGAAACGGCAGTCAGTGAACAAGATCGCCCCTTCGAATTCTTTATGAATCGATTCCGCCTGATCGAAGCATGTCCGAAACAGGATTTTCTCGACACCACAGGGCTTGGTTTCGAGGCGATTGAAGAGACAATTAGCTGGGCGATTGGATTAGGCTATCTCACAGAGACAAGCACTCACTGGCAGATAACGGAGAAAGGAAAGTTATTTTTGAATGACTTACTTGAAGCGTTTATGGCAGAAGAGTAAACAAGATTAGTTTCAAGGGTTGGCACACAGCGCCAACCCTTTTTTATTTTAATTAGCTAGCGGCCTAAGAGCTTCAACAAAAAACGCTCAAAGGGCACTATCTGCCGCTAAAAAATCGAGCGACCAATTCTCTCTGCTAACAACTCTAATGCTTTTGTACCAGCTAGGGAGTTACCAGATGGATCTAGCTCAGGCGACCAAACCGCAATGGTCATTTCTCCTGGGACGACGGCCATAATACCGCCACCTACACCAGATTTACCCGGCATACCGACTCGGTAGGCAAACTCACCCGCACCATCATACAAACCACAGGTAGCCAACAAGGCATTCAACTGCTTAGTTTGAGTTGGCGTAATCACTGGTTTGCCAGTTTGAACTGACGATCCCTTATTCGCTAGGTAGCTGAAGGTTTTGGCCAGATCGACGCAACTCATCTTGAGTGCACACGCGTGGAAGTAGTTATTGAGCACCGGAATTACATCGTTCTCAAAATTGCCAAAGGAACGCATGAGGTAAGCGATAGCCGCATTACGGTCACTGTGCATCATCTCAGAGGCGGCTACCACCTTGTCATAACAGATAAGTGTATCGCCTGATAACTGACGAACAAACTCAAGCAAACGCTGGCGAGGCGCAGAGAGACGGCTATTAAGCAAATCCGCGACAACAATCGCGCCCGCATTGATGAAGGGGTTACGTGGAATACCCTGTTCCATTTCCAACTGAATCAGCGAGTTAAATGCCTGACCTGAAGGCTCTTTACCAACTCTTGCCCAAATTTCCTCTGGTTTATATAGGCACATTGCCAAGGTTAAACTCAGCGCTTTAGAGATGGATTGAATAGAAAACGCCTCATCGGCATCCCCTGCTTTAATCACTTCACCTTGATTGGTAAATACAGCAATACCTAGCTTAGACGCAGGCACTTTCGCCAAGGCGGGAATATAATCAGCGACTTTACCTTGTCCAATAAGAGGGCGAACCTCAGCGAGGATTTCTGTTAAGATTTCTTGTGTCGGTTTCATCAGCAACCTTTAAAATCAATTAGTTATTATTATTTTCTTATAGGGTCAAAAAAGCCAACACATCAATGTTGGCTTTTTAAATCTCTTCACGTCAGCGCGATTGACCGTCTTAACCAGCCAATAACGTTGGACAATTATTTTACGCGTTTGTATTTAATATCCCAAACGCCATGACCTAAGCGATGACCACGTGCTTCAAATTTTGTTAGCGGGCGCTCATCCGGACGTGGAATATAGTCACCATCTTGAGCAATGTTTTCAAAACCAGGCGCTTGGTTCATCACTTCAATCATATGCTCTGCGTAGTTTTCCCAGTCAGTTGCCATATGGAAAATACCTTCACCTTCAATCAGCTTTTGACGAACCATTTCAGCGAAATCTAGCTGAACGATACGGCGCTTGTGGTGACGCTTTTTGTGCCACGGATCTGGGAAGAACAGTTGAAGAGTAGCGAGGCTGCTATTTGGAATCATGTTAGCAAACACTTCTACCGCGTCATGACACATAACACGTAGGTTAGTGATACCCGCTTCACGTGCATCTGACAAACAAGCACCAACACCTGGGCTATGTACTTCGATACCGATAAAGTTTTTCTCAGGTGCATTTTTCGCCATTTCAACCAGCGATGCACCCATACCAAAACCAATTTCAAGAACAACAGGGTTGTCGTTACCAAATACCTCTTTCCAATCAAGAAGTTCATTTTGGTAATCAATACCCATTGCTGGCCAACACTCATTCATCGCGTTTTCTTGACCCTTGGTCAGACGACCTTCGCGTCGAACAAAGCTGCGAATTTTGCGTATCAATTTACCGTCTTCGTTGTACTCGTTAGTGGTCACTTCACTCATGATTTTGCCTGTCTAAAAATTGGTCTCGACTCAAAGGGATTGTGATTATCCAAAGAATTGCCACTGGTGCAAGTTTTTTAGCTAATTCCACACAGTTTATCGGTTGTACTTTACCCATAAACTATGGTGCAATTTTGCAAGATTAGATAACAAAATAAACAGAGCAAGTCGTGACCCCTTTCGCCAGCGCCATCCTCGAATGGTATGAAAACTATGGACGTAAGAGCCTACCTTGGCAGCAAAACAAAAGCGCCTATAGCGTTTGGCTGTCTGAAATCATGTTGCAACAGACCCAAGTTGCCACTGTGATCCCCTATTACCAACGTTTTTTGCAACGCTTTCCAACCGTAGTAGATCTCGCGAATGCGGAACAAGATGAAGTCTTACACCTGTGGACAGGGCTTGGTTACTACGCCAGAGCGCGAAACCTCCATAAAGCAGCAAAGGTCGTTACCGAGCAATATGGTGGAGACTTCCCACTAAACATTGAAGAGATGAACGCATTACCTGGAATTGGACGCTCCACCGCTGCCGCCATACTCTCATCCGTTTACAAGCAACCACACGCTATCTTGGATGGCAATGTTAAACGAACCTTAGCTCGTAGCTTTGCGGTAGAAGGATGGCCGGGACAGAAAAGCGTTGAGAATCAATTGTGGCATTATGCGGAACAACACACCCCCTCAGTTGATGTCGACAAATACAACCAGGCGATGATGGATATGGGTGCGATGGTCTGTACACGCAGTAAACCTAAATGTTCCCTCTGCCCTATCGAGTCTTTCTGTCTTGCCAACAAACAGGGTAATCCACTCGACTATCCAGGTAAGAAGCCTAAAAAAGAGAAACCGTTTAAGGAAACGTGGTTTGTCATGCTACACCACAACAATCATGTGTGGCTGGAACAACGCCCTCAATCTGGAATTTGGGGTGGGTTGTTCTGTTTTCCTGAAGCTGAAGATGCCAATATCGTCCATCAGCTTGATATACGTAATGTCACTGAGGATACAATCAAAGACCAGACTCAGTTGATCGCATTCCGCCATACCTTTAGCCATTATCATCTCGATATCACACCAATTTTGGTAGACCTATCAAAGCAACCCAATGTGGTAATGGAAGGAAGCAAAGGTCTTTGGTATAACTTATCGCAACCTGAAGAGATCGGTTTAGCCGCGCCAGTTAAGCAATTACTGGAAAGCTTGCCTTTTGAACTTCAAAGTTAATCATATTTTAAGGAGTCGTTATGAGCCGCACTGTATTTTGTGCTCGACTACAAAAAGAAGCTGATGGTCTTGATTTTCAGCTTTATCCGGGTGAACTAGGAAAGCGTATTTTTGATAATATTTCTAAAGAAGCTTGGGCACAGTGGCAACACAAACAGACCATGCTGATCAATGAAAAAAAACTCAATATGATGGATCCTGAACACCGTAAGTTAATCGAAACAGAAATGGTTAACTTCCTGTTTGAAGGTAAAGAAGTCCATATTGAAGGCTACACTCCGCCTAGCGAGTAACCCTAGCCTGAGTTGAGATACGGAAAAATGACATCATTGCCAGCAGTGATGTCATTTTTTTAGGAGATATATGAAGAAGTTAGCGTATTTTTTTCTCGCGATGTCATTGACAGGTTGCAGCCGAGAGTTTGTTGAAAGCCTGTATGATGTGAACTATGAACCGACGAACCGTTTTGCCAAAAATCTCGCTCAGTTACCCGGTCAGTTTGAAAAAGACACAGCGGCACTTGATGCGCTGATCAACAGTTTTTCGGGCAACATCGAAAAGCGTTGGGGACGCAACGAAATTAAATTTGCGGGCAAAAGTAACTACGTAAAATACATAGATAACTATCTTAGTCGTTCAGAAGTCAACTTCGATAAAGGCTTGATTACTATCGAAACCGTCTCTCCTACGGATCCTAAGGCACATCTAAAAAATGCCATCATCACGACCTTGCTGACACCAGATGATCCCGCAAACGTCGACCTTTTTTCCTCTAAAGAAATCACTTTGGAAGGCCAACCATTTCTTTATCAACAAGTTGTTGACCAAGATAACAAGCCTATTCAGTGGTCATGGCGTGCGAATCGATTCGCAGATTATCTGATCGCCAACAAGCTAAAAGTCAAAGACGTAGATTTTAAGAAAGCCTATTACGTCGAAATTCCGATGGTAGCGGAACAATTTGAAATTCGTAGCTACAAATATGCAGACATCGTTCAACGAGCATCACGCAAGTACGACATACCTGAAGACCTAATTTACGCCATCATCAAAACAGAAAGTAGCTTCAACCCCTATGCCGTAAGCTGGGCAAACGCTTATGGTCTAATGCAAGTCGTACCAAAAACGGCAGGGCGAGACGTATTTAAGTTAGTCAAAAAACGCTCTGGAGAGCCGACACCTGAGTACTTGTTTAACCCAGAAAACAATATTGATACTGGGACTGCCTACTTCTACATTCTGAAAAATCGTTACTTGAAAGACGTGAACCATCCAACTTCGTTGGAGTACAGCATGATCTCAGCATACAACGGTGGTACTGGCGGCGTATTGAACACTTTCAACCGCAATGACCGCAAACGTGCAATGAACGACCTCAACTCATTGCAACCCAATCAGGTTTATTGGGCGCTGACGAAAAAGCACCCTAACGCCGAAGCACGTCGTTACTTAGAAAAAGTTACCAAATTCAAAAAGGATTTTAACTCAGGTAAAACATAATCATTAAAAACGGCTAAATAATCGGCACTTAACCACTTTTTTGACTTTTTTTCTAAAAACAAGTTGACGGCAAGAGCGAAAATCCGTTTAATAGCGCTCCGTCGCCCGGATAGCTCAGTCGGTAGAGCAGAGGATTGAAAATCCTCGTGTCGGTGGTTCGATTCCGCCTCCGGGCACCACAATTTGATTTGTTGGTGTCTTAACGAAAGTGACAACACGAACAAAAGCATAAAGAATATAGTGTGCCGACTTAGCTCAGTAGGTAGAGCAACTGACTTGTAATCAGTAGGTCACCAGTTCGATTCCGGTAGTCGGCACCATTCTTTTGCCTCGATAGCTCAGTCGGTAGAGCAGAGGATTGAAAATCCTCGTGTCGGTGGTTCGATTCCGCCTCGAGGCACCATTATTTGGTGTACTTACGAAGTAAGACACAAACAGAATAGTTCCTCCTTAGCTCAGTTGGTAGAGCGACGGACTGTTAATCCGCAGGTCGCTGGTTCGAGCCCAGCAGGAGGAGCCACTTTAAGAAGCCAAGTCGAAAGACTTGGCTTTTTTCATTTCTACCGTGCCCACTTTTATTTCAACGCTATACCTCACCCACGCTATCCGGTTACTGCAACCAAATCTTTAACTTGTACTCGTTTGTCACATTTCAATACACCAGAGCTATCAATTTTAGTGACTTTTTTTTAGGTGCGAAATATATTCAAACCCCAAGCAGATAAATATTTAATCTGTTCTACAATAAGATGACAAGACAAATAAAGTACACCTGATTACCCCTTTTTAATTTCAGAATGATCAATTTGCGAGCAATTATATGAAACTAAAGACACAAGCTTATTTATTGTCAGGAATTATCCTGATTGCTCTACTCGCTTTAACGGCTACTGGATTATGGACTCTGCGTGTTGCCAGCAACTTTGATAACAAGCAACGAGTTACTGAACTATTTAAAAGTGCCTACAGCATATTAAGCGAAGTGGAGAAAATGGTCGTCGACGGCACATTAGAAGAGCAGCAAGCCAAAGCCATTGCGACTCGCCTATTGAGAAACAATATCTACAAAGATAATGAATACGTTTATGTCGCCGATGAAAATATGACGTTTGTAGCAACACCATTAGACCCTCAGCTACATGGTACCAGCTTCCATGATTTCAAAGATGGTAACGGCAATAGTGTCGGACAACTTATTCAAGACGTTTTAGGTCGTAAAACAGGCCAGATCGTTGAATACACTTGGACGCAAAAGCAGGCCGATGGCAGCATTGAAAGTAAACTGTCTATTGCACAAAAGACCCCTAAATGGGGATGGGTTGTTGGCACAGGGATAGGTTTCAATGAGGTCAACGCTCGATTCTGGGCAACAGCACAATGGCAGTTAGTTCTCTGTTTGATCATTGCGGGGGCTATTTTAGCCGTATTGGTATTCTCAATTCGTCGTATGCTCACGCTATTAGGCGGTGAACCTCAAGATGTACGTAAAGCCGTGCAAGAAGTAGCCAATGGTACCATTCAAACTTCGTTCGCTTCTAAGGCCGCTCCAGGAAGTATCTACGAAGCGGTTCAGCAAATGAGTCAATCACTAGCGCAATTGGTCAGCAACCTAGACGGATCTATGCATGCGCTTCGCAATGAGCTAGCGAGCGTAGAAAGCCGTTCTGCGACCATCGCTCAGTTAACCGATTCTCAGCAACAATCGACCGCAATGATCGCAACCGCAATGACTGAAATGGCCTCTTCGGCAAACAATGTTGCTGACTCTGCAAGTGATACCGCGCGTAATACTGAAGAAGCTGATAAACAAAGCCAGCATACTCAGCAGTTGATTCACAACACCGTAGATAACATCCAAGGCTTAGCTAGCCAATTGGGTACCGCGAGCAAAGCCGTTGCTGATTTAGACAGCGACGTTAATAATATTGTTAAAGTCTTAGATGTAATCGGTGATATTGCAGAACAAACAAACTTACTGGCACTGAACGCAGCCATAGAAGCGGCACGAGCGGGTGAACAAGGTCGAGGCTTTGCAGTCGTTGCCGATGAAGTACGTAACTTAGCAGGACGAACTCAAGACAGTACCAAAGAGATCCAACTGATGATTAATAACCTTCAACAAGGCTCGCGCAATGCTATTAGCACGATGGAAGTCTGTGCGGAAACCAGTGAAAGCACTGTTGAAGAATCTCAAAATGCCTCTGCGGCTTTGCAACAGATCGTTGTTGCTCTTGAGTCTATTACTGAAATGAGTCATCAAATTGCGACTGCCGCGGCAGAACAGACCCAAGTGAGTGACGATATTTCTCAACGTATCAATATGATTGAAGACAGTGGCAATCAGTTAAGTAGCGTAGTGACAGAGAGTCACAACAGCACACAAAGCCTAACTCAATTAGCCAATGAACTAGAAAATTGGGTAAGTAAGTTTACTGTTAAGCACTAAAAGCCGTTGGAGTAACAAAAAGCACGCCTCTTCGCGTGCTTTTTTTGTTCTTTACCCCTAACTATTCCGGTCGATTTTTACGATAACGCCTTTTGCTCCCTATACATTTCTTATCCAAAATGGATAAAAACAGCCCATTAAGTATAGAAAAACAACAAACGATATTTTTTTTGCATTTTCATGTTGACCTAAAGCACGAAAAGCATTTTAATACACCTCGTCGCCCGGATAGCTCAGTCGGTAGAGCAGAGGATTGAAAATCCTCGTGTCGGTGGTTCGATTCCGCCTCCGGGCACCACAATTTGATTTGTTGGTGTCTTAACGAAAGTGACAACACGAACAAAAGCATAAAGAATATAGTGTGCCGACTTAGCTCAGTAGGTAGAGCAACTGACTTGTAATCAGTAGGTCACCAGTTCGATTCCGGTAGTCGGCACCA
>NZ_JBNJOF010000035.1:0-21194 GCF_050113875.1 Vibrio sp. TRT 1302
CGTCCTTAGCTCAGCTGGATAGAGTACCTGGCTACGAACCAGGCGGTCGGAGGTTCGAATCCTCCAGGACGCGCCACATTATAAGCCCTGCTAGAAATAGCAGGGCTTTTTTATTAACACCTCTATAACATTCTTTAAACATCAATATTACAACTAGTTGTTTCTACAGCGATTTTGCCATTTCTTTTACCCACATCTCAGTAACGCATGATGTTTTGTCATAACGTCATAAAACACACAGTTATTTATGCTCATTTGGCTAAATATTGCAGATTTATGTGATTTGTGTGACGAATAATTCCCTAGATCTGTGCTTTATCGTCAATAGCTTCTTAAACAAAATTGACAAAGTTTAACCAATCGAGATAATCCTAGTCCTCTTGTCAGGATTTTACTGCATGTTCTGGCAACAAGAGAGCCGGTATGTAAGCCGGTATGCGTTAGGTTTTCACTTCAATCACGACGATGATTGAGTGATCTCTCTAATGACGTTGTCAGGATGACAAAGAAAGGATGCAAAAATGGATAATATTGGAAGCCTGCTAGTAGACGCTGCAACCCTGATGATCACGGGGATGGCTGTGGTGTTTATATTCCTCACTATTCTTGTCTATCTCGTTCGGTTGATGTCTAAACTGGTGCCAGAAGAAGTACCAGAGCCGATCGCTGTACCAAATCAAAATAACAAAGTTCAATTACCATCTTCTGCTGTTAGTCCGAAGGTTGTTGCGGCAATTTCCGCAGCGGTACATCAGTACCGTACTTCGGTGGCTAAATAGCATTTGATAGGATTAAAAGGAGTTAATGAGCATGTCTAAACCACTAGCTTTAACAGATGTGGTCCTTCGTGACGCCCATCAGTCGCTATTCGCGACGCGTATGCGTCTAGAGGATATGTTACCTATCGCGGAAGAGCTCGATAAGGTCGGTTACTGGTCTCTAGAAACATGGGGCGGTGCTACGTTTGATGCGTGTATTCGATTCCTGGGCGAAGACCCTTGGGAGCGTTTACGTGCACTAAAGAAAGCAATGCCTAACACACCAATGCAAATGCTACTACGTGGCCAAAACTTGTTGGGTTACCGTCACTACGCTGATGATGTAGTAGAAAAGTTTGTCGAGCGTGCCCATACCAATGGTATGGATGTATTCCGCATTTTTGATGCGATGAATGACGTGCGAAACTTTGAAAAAGCGGTTAAAGCGACGGTTGATGTTGGTGCTCATGCACAGGGTACACTCTCTTACACGACCAGTCCGGTTCACAATACGGAGACTTGGGTAGACCTTGCTAAGCGTCTAGAAGATCTCGGTTGTCATTCGCTTTGTATCAAGGATATGTCGGGCCTTCTGAAACCCTACGAAGCGGAAGATCTTATTACACGTATCAAAGCATCGTGTGATGTGCCGCTTGCTTTACACTGTCACGCGACCACGGGTCTTTCGACTGCCACAGCAGTGAAAGCTGTCGAAGCTGGCATCGATATTCTTGATACAGCTATTTCTTCAATGAGCTGTACTTACGGCCATACGCCAACTGAAACCGTTGTGGCTATGCTTCAGGGCACTGAACGTGACACGAATCTTAAGCTTGATCAGATCGAACCGATCGCGGCGTATTTCCGCGAAGTACGTAAAAAGTACGCCAAGTTCGAAGGTCAACTGAAAGGTGTCGATTCTCGTATCCTTATTGCTCAAGTCCCAGGCGGCATGCTGACCAATATGGAAAGCCAGCTCAAAGAGCAAGGTGCAGCGGATCGTATTGATGAAGTATTAGAAGAGATCCCACGTGTTCGTCAAGATCTTGGCTACATTCCTCTTGTTACTCCTACTTCACAGATCGTTGGTACCCAAGCGGTGATCAACGTGCTAACCGGAGAGCGTTACAAGAGTATTACCAAGGAAACGGCTGGCGTCCTAAAAGGTGAGTACGGTGCGGCACCTGCAGAGCTTAATGCAGAACTTCAGGCGAAAGTGCTTGATGGTGGTGAGGCGATCACTTGTCGTCCTGCTGATTTGCTTGAAGCTGAAATGGAAACTTTGACCGATGATCTTTTAGCCAAGGCTAAAGCGGAAGGTATTTCGCTAGCAGAAGATACGGTCGATGATGTTCTGACTTATGCACTATTCCCACAAGTCGGTCTTAAGTTCCTTAAAAACCGTCACAACCCAGAAGCGTTTGAACCAGCACCGGGTAAAGAAGAGCCAGCACCAGTTGTGGCTCAACCAGCTCAAGGTGGTATTGAAACTTACAGCGTGAAGGTTGATGGACAGGTTTATGATGTTGAAGTGGGTCCACAAGGCCAGTTGACATCTGTAACTCCTGCTCAGTCGGGTGCTAATACTCAAGCTGTTGCTCCTGCTGCGCCTGCGGGCAATTCAGAGACAGTACCAGCTCCACTAGCGGGTAACATCTTCAAGGTTAACGTTCAGAGCGGTGCTCAGGTTGCAGAAGGTGATGTGTTACTGATTCTTGAAGCCATGAAGATGGAAACAGAAATTCGTGCTGCCCGTGGTGGTATCGTGCAAGATCTGCATGTCAAAGAAGGTGATTCTGTGACTGTTGGTGCTCCACTACTTAGTCTGGCGTAAGGGAGTCTCATGGAAGGATTAATGACCCTTTGGTCAGAAACAGGGATCGCTCACTTTGAATTTGGCCAGATCTGCATGATCTTGGTTGGGTGTGTACTGCTGTTTTTGGCCATTCGCAAAGGCTTTGAGCCGCTACTACTTTTGCCAATCGGCTTTGGTGCCATCTTAGCGAACATCCCTAATGCAGGGTTTACGGAAGAGGGCGGATTGCTCTACTACGTCTACCATGTAGGTATTGAGTCGGGTATTTTCCCACTACTGATCTTCATGGGCGTTGGCGCGATGACCGATTTCGGTGCTCTTATCGCAAACCCTAAGACGTTATGGTTAGGTGCGGCAGCTCAGTTTGGTATCTTTGCAACACTATTTGGTGCGATCCTACTTAACTATGTGCCGGGTATGGAATTTAGCATGCCTGATGCTGCTTCAATTGCGATCATTGGTGGCGCAGATGGCCCGACGGCTATTTTCTTAGCAAGTCAGCTGTCTCCAGATCTGCTGGGTGCGATTGCCGTTGCAGCGTATAGCTATATGGCATTGGTTCCTATCATTCAGCCGCCTATTATGAAGGCGCTGACGACACCGGAAGAGCGTAAAATCCAAATGGCTCAACTTCGTCATGTTGGAAAAGGTGAGAAGATTTTATTCCCACTGGCTGTTCTGCTCATGACGATCTTGTTCCTACCATCAGCGACACCGCTGGTCGGTATGTTCTGCCTTGGCAACTTGATGCGTGAAGCGGGTGTTGTAGACCGTCTATCTAAGACTGCACAAAATGAACTCATCAATATTGTGACTATCTTCTTGGGTCTAGGCGTCGGTTCTAAGCTGCAAGCCGAAGAGTTTCTTAATGTCGAAACGCTTGGCATTCTGGCGTTAGGGGCTGTGGCTTTTAGTATCGGTACTGCGGGTGGTGTCTTGATGGCGAAATTACTCAACAAGCTGTCTAAAGAAAATATCAACCCATTGATCGGTGCTGCTGGTGTTTCTGCTGTACCAATGGCAGCGCGTGTTGTAAACAAGGTAGGTTTAGAGGCAAACTCACAAAACTTCTTATTAATGCACGCAATGGGACCTAACGTAGCGGGTGTTCTTGGCTCTGCGGTAGCTGCCGGTATTTTGCTTGCCTTGGTTGGCTAAGCGTGAATTACGGTTAGTAATTGGTCAAATTGAGAGTAAGTGGTTAACTTGCTAGCAATAAATGGTATATATTCAAAGGGATGCTTTCGCATCCCTTTTTTATATCGACAGGGAAATGAAGAAATGGAAAACAAACAAATCGCAATCTCACAATTTGGTGATCCAGACGTTCTCGTTATTCAAACTTCACCAATTCCAGAACCTAAAGCGGGTGAAGTACTGGTTAAGGTCCATTTCTCTGGTGTTAATCCTATTGATGTAAAAACGCGGGCAGGTTTAGGCTGGGCGGCTTCTCAGAATAAAGATAACCTGCCTTGGGTACCCGGTTATGATATTTCCGGTGAAATTATCACGCTTGGAGAAAGCGTCGAGCGTTTTGCTGTCGGCGACAATGTTGCTGGCTTTATTGGTTTCCCTCTCGCAGGGGGCGGTTATAGCCAATATGTTTGTGTACCCGAAACCGCGTTAAGTCTTGTCCCCAATTCTATAACGCTTGAAGCGGCGGCCGCTCTCCCATTGGCAGGCCAAACAGCAGTGCAGGCATTGGATAAGGCTGGAGTAAAAGAAGGTCAGCGTGTTCTGATTCTCGCTGGTGCGGGTGGAGTGGGTCACATTGCGATTCAGGTTGCCGTTGCTGCTAAGGCAGAAGTCTTTACTACTTGTAGCGAAGCGAATTTGGATTATATGGCAACCCTAGGGGCTCATGCGATCAACTACCAGTTTGCTCCAGTTTCCGAGCGAGTCGAAGAAGCGGATGTGCTTATCGATTTGGTTGGTGGTGATGCCGCTCTTGATGCACTTAAATGCTTAAAAGATGGTGCGAAAGTGGTTACGGTTCCCACTCTTTCCGCTGAGTTGATTTGTGAGAAAGCGAAGCTTCTAGGCTTTGAAGCGACGGGAATGCTTGTTGATCCAAACCCAGAGCAACTTGATGCGCTTCTTTACATGGTGAGTGTTGGTTTAGTCAAGACTGAGATTCATCAGGTGTACCCATTCGAACAGGTTGCTGAAGCACATAAACAGATTGAAACCGGTCATACAAGAGGCAAGGTCTTGCTTGATATGCAATGTTAGAAGCGTTTAACAGCGCATTCGAATCCTTCGCTCTTTGGTTTTCAGACTCGGCACTGTGGGTACTCTTTCTAAGTGGTTTCCTCAGTGCCACTTTATTGCCTGGAGGGTCAGAGGCCGGGCTAATCGCGACCTTGAGCTTAAACCAATACCCGACCTTTTATATTATTGCCGTCGCTACGTTAGGTAATACTCTTGGTGGTTTAACGAATTATTGGCTTGGATTATGGCTACCAAACCGAACTCAGAACGAAAAACATGGTCATAAAGCCTTATTATGGCTAAATAAATACGGCTATTGGTCGCTTCTTTTTAGCTGGTTGCCAGTAATTGGTGATCCATTGTGCTTAGCTGCGGGTTGGCTACGGATGCGTTTTTGGCCTTGCTTTTGGTTGATACTGATTGGTAAAGCACTCCGTTACATTCTACTTGCTGCAGTTTTTTTCGGTTTTTTCTAAGGGGATGTCATGAGAAAGATTTGGCTTGGTGCTATTTCTCTTGTCGCACTATATGGTTGCAGTTCTAGCAACCTCTCTTCTGTACCTTTCTTTTCCTCCTTACCTGAAGGTGTCACGCTTATTGAAGAAGTGGATGCTGAGCCGGGTAAGGCAATGATCCCATATTCAAAGTATCAGTTGGAAAATGGGCTGACAGTGATATTGTCTCCGGATCATTCAGATCCACTTGTCCATGTTGATGTTACCTACCACGTAGGTTCAGCTCGTGAGGAGGCAGGTAAGTCAGGTTTTGCTCATTTCTTTGAACATATGATGTTTCAGGGCAGTGAGAATGTTGGCGATCAAGAACATTTTAAAATCATCACTGAGGCGGGCGGTTCTCTGAATGGAACGACCAATCGGGATCGTACGAATTATTTTGAAACGGTGCCTTCAAATCAGCTTGAGAAAATGTTGTGGCTTGAATCTGACCGTATGGGTTTCTTGCTTGATGCCGTCTCACAACGCAAGTTTGAAATTCAGCGTGATACAGTGAAAAACGAGCGCGCGCAAAACTATGACAATCGTCCGTATGGATTGATGTGGGAGAAAATGGGCGAAGCGATGTACCCAGAGGGCCATCCATATTCTTGGCAGACGATAGGCTATGTCGAAGATCTTGACCGTGTTGATGTTAATGATCTCAAAGCGTTTTTCCTAAGATGGTATGGCCCCAACAATGCAGTCCTAACTATTGGTGGTGATCTCGATGTTGATCAAACCTTAGAGTGGGTAAGCAAGTACTTCGGATCGATTCCATCAGGGCCAGCGGTAGAACAGGCACCTAAACAGCCAGCAAAGCTAACCGAAGATCGTTATGTCACGTTAGAAGATCGCATTCAGCAACCGATGCTCATTCTTGGGTGGCCGACAACTTACAATGGGGCTGAGGGGCAGGCTTCGTTAAACGCCCTTGCCAACGTATTGGGTAATGGTGCGAATAGTTTGCTGTACCAAAAGTTGGTTAAAACTCAGAAAGCCGTTGATGCAGGGGCGTTCCAAGATTGTGCAGAGTTAGCCTGTAATTTTTACGTTTATGCAATGGCACCTTCGGGAGAAAACAGCGCTCTGAAACCTTTGTATCAGGAGTTGATGCAAACCCTAGGTGAGTTTGAAGCGAAAGGGATAGACAACAACCGATTAGATCAAATTACCGGAATGGCTGAGGCTCAGTCGGTTTTCGCACTGCAAAGTGTGCGAGGTAAAGTATCGCAGCTTGCTTCTAATGAAACTTTCTTCAATACCCCAGACCGAATTCAGACTCAGTTAGCGCAAATTCGTGCGGTCACCCCAGAGTCGGTGATGGACGCTTATAAAACTTACGTTAACGGCCACCCTAAAGTTGCTTTAAGTGTGGTACCTAAAGGTAAGACGGAACTTGCTGCTGCGCCAGCAACGTTCAGTACGCCACAAAGAACTTTGCCTGAATACCAAAAGGTCACTGACGATCAACTCGCGTATCGTCGTGCACAGGACAATTTTGATCGTTCTGTGATGCCTCAAGTCGCTGAAAGTGTTAAGGCACAAATGCCGAAACTTTACCGCCTCTATTTTGACAATGGCGCTGAACTGTTGGGCACGGTGAGTGCTGAAACGCCGACTGTACAGCTAGAAATTAGTTTTCCTGCTGGAGAGCGTTATGTCAAAAAAGGCAAAGAAGGATTGGCAAACTTAACTGCGGCTATGATGGAAGAAGCGACACTGGACTCGACTCTTGAACAGTTACAGGCGCGGTTGGATAAGCTAGGAAGTACGCTTAACGTAGAAGCGGGGAATTACACGACCAGTATTTCAATCTCTAGTTTAGAGAAAAACCTACCCCAGACACTTAAAATTGTCGAAGAGGTCCTGTTTAAGCCAGCATTCCGTGAGCAAGATTTTGAGCGTATCAAAAAGCAAATGCTAGAAGGTATTGTCTATCAGCACCAACAAACAAGTTGGTTAGCCTCTCAGGCAACTCGACAGGTACTTTTTGAGGGGACGGTATATCAGCGCTCTAATGATGGTACGCAAGCGTCACTGGAGGCGTTAACGTTGGATGACGTCAAAGCGTTCTACAAACAACATTACACTCCACAGGGAGCACAAATTGTTGTTGTTGGAGACATCAATAGGAAACAGATCAAACAGCAGTTGGCCTTTATTGATTCTTGGCAGGGAGAAATTGCCCCACTGCTAAGACCGCAACTTGTTAAGGCAAATCAGCAGCAAAAGCTTTATTTGGTGGATAAACCAGGGGCACCACAAAGTGTGGTTCGCATGGTGCGTCAAGGCTTACCGTTTGATGCGACGGGTGAAGTGTACCTCACCCAATTGGCTAACTTTAACTTAGCTGGGAACTTCAACAGTAGAATCAATCAAAATCTGCGTGAAGATAAAGGTTACACCTATGGCGCTAGCGGTTATCTAGCATCTAATCGAGAAGTGGGTGCAATTGTGTTCTCTGCACAGGTTCGTGCTGACGCAACTGTTCCATCGATCATCGAGCTTGAAAAAGAGTTAAAGGCATACAGTCAGAATGGAATGACTGATGATGAGATGAAATTTTTACGCTTAGCGGTCGGTCAACAAGATGCACTAAAGTATGAAACGCCTTCACAGAAAGCCGGACTGCTTAGTAGTATTCTTGCGTACAGTCTTGATGAAGACTACCTCAAGCAACGCAACGAGATCGTTGAAACGGTAGATAAGCAGACTTTAGACGAGTTGGCGAAGAAGTGGTTTACACCAGATGATTACCAAATCATTGTCGTCGGTGATGCCAAAACCCTCAAGCCACAATTAGAAAGTTTGCAGATTCCGATAGAAGAGCTTGAAATCATCCGTTAGAGTACACATAACATAGTGCATAGCTAGAGGGTGACATGGGTCACCCTTTATGAATTTGTTTAGCCAGTTTGGTAGAACTACCAAACCTTAGATATAAGCGAACCTCATTTTGACTGAATTTGCTGCGCGACTTGAGCGAGTTGCACAAAACCCAGAAGTATTTAAGAGTTTTGGACGTGGTGTGGAGCGTGAAACGCTGCGCTATCACCAAGATGGTCATCTTGCAACAACGCCACATCCTGAAGGACTCGGTTCCGCTTATGCGAATAGCTGGATCACCACCGATTTCTCGGAGTCATTGCTGGAATTTATTACGCCGGTATCGAATGACATATCAAACCTGATTGCACAGTTAGAGGACATCCACCACTTTACTCAGACTAAGCTGGGCGAAGAAAAAATGTGGCCGCTTTCTATGCCGTGTTATGTCGGTAGTGAAGATGACATCAACCTAGCTCAATATGGCGTTTCTAACTCTGGGAAAATGAAGACGCTTTACCGCGAAGGGTTAAAGCGTCGCTATGGCAGCTTGATGCAAATTATCTCAGGTGTGCATTTCAACTTCTCTTTCCCTGAGAGCTTTTGGCAGCAATTGTTAGGTGACCAGAGCGACGAGCAGCGTCAGGCGAGTAAGTCAGATGCTTACTTTGGTTTGATTCGCAATTATTACCGTTTTGGCTGGTTAATCCCTTACTTCTTTGGTGCATCGCCGGCGTTATGTTCGTCATTTGTTCAGGGCAGAGACAGCAAATTACCGTTTGAAAGCATTGGTGGGTCGCTTTATCTGCCGTATTCCACCTCGCTGCGAATGAGTGATTTGGGGTATACCAACAGTGCTCAAAGCTCTCTTAAAATAGGTTTTAATAGCCTCGAAGAGTATTTAGATGGTTTGAATACTGCGATTCGCACTCCTTCGAACGAGTTTGCTGAGATCGGGGTAAAAGTGGATGGTGAGTACCGTCAGCTCAATAGCAATGTACTTCAAATTGAAAATGAGCTGTACGCGCCAATTCGACCAAAACGAGTCGCTAAGTCTGGTGAAAAACCATCAGAAGCGCTGGCTCGTGGTGGTGTCGAGTATATTGAGGTCAGATCGTTAGATGTGAACCCTTACAGCTCAATCGGTATCAATGAGGATCAAGTACGATTCTTAGATATGTTCTTAACATGGGCAGCACTGACGGAGTCTGAACCCATGGATTACTGCGAGCAAGCGTGCTGGCGTGACAACTGGAATCGAGTCATCATTGAAGGTCGTAAGCCTGGTCTTGAGCTGCAAATTGGCTGTAAGGGTGAAGTCCTTACATTACAAAACTGGGCAAAACGTGTATTTGTGGAATTAGTTCAGATCGCAGAAAAAATGGATGAGGCGATGGGTGGTGAAGCATACCAAGCGGTTTGCTACAAACTACTTTCGTGGATAGATAACCCTGAGAACACCATATCAGGCAAGTTACTCGAAGATACCAAGCGCTTTGGCGGGTTAGGTAAAATTGGTTGTGAGCTGGGTAAACAATACCGTAATGACCACTTGAACCGCAGCTACAGAACGTACAGTGAAGCGGATATGGAAAGTGAAGTAGCTCGTTCTGTTCAGGCTCAACTGGACCTTGAAGCATCTGACGAATTGAGTTTCGAGCAGTATCTTGAAGAGTACTTCTCTTATTTGAAATCTTAAGGTCGCATCGTGATAAGGAAGTTTTCACTCCTCCTTAGTGTGTCCTTACTTGGCGGCTGTGCGACATCCCCGCCTAAAGAGCAGTCGAACCTTTGCGAGATTTTTCGAGAAAAGCCAAGCTGGTATGACGACGCTGTTGATATGCAAAAGGAGTGGGGAACTCCGATTCAAGTTTCAATGGCGATCGTCAAACAAGAGAGTAGCTTTCGCCATGATGCTCGCCCGCCTAAAGACTATTTGCTTGGTTTTATACCGTGGGGTCGAGTCAGTAGTGCTTATGGTTACGCTCAGGCGCAGGATCCTGCCTGGGAAGATTTCCAAAAGTCGACCGATCATGGCGGCTCTCGGACAGACTTCTCAGATTCACTCATGTTCATTGGTTGGTACACGAGTGAAACTCAGAAACAACTCGGCATATCCAAGTGGGATGCTTACAACCAATATTTAGCCTATCATGAAGGACGCGGCGGCTATAAACGGAAAAGTTATCAGTCGAAACCGTCACTAATTCGCGTTGCTAGAAAAGTCGAGCAGCAGGCAAAGGATTATGGTTGGCAACTTAAACAGTGCCGACAGGAATTAGAAAACAATAGAAGCTGGTTCTTTTAGTACCAGAGTAGTAGAAATGGAGAAGGACAATGCCGTTATTAGATAGTTTTACCGTTGATCACACCCGAATGCATGCACCAGCAGTTCGTGTTGCGAAAACAATGACCACCCCAAAGGGTGACACCATTACGGTATTCGACCTGCGTTTTACCGCACCAAATAAAGACATCTTATCTGAAAAAGGAATTCACACTCTCGAGCACCTTTACGCAGGATTTATGCGTAATCATCTTAACGGTGAAAGTGTAGAGATTATCGATATCTCACCTATGGGTTGTCGTACCGGTTTCTACATGAGTCTGATCGGCTCTCCACAAGAGCAGCAAGTTGCAGACGCGTGGTTAGCTGCGATGAAAGATGTGCTAAAAGTTGAAAGTCAGAACAAGATCCCTGAACTCAATGAGTATCAGTGTGGTACTGCGGCGATGCATTCTCTTGATGAGGCGAAACAGATTGCAGAAGCGATTCTAGCGGCTGGCATCTCAGTGAACAAAAACGATGAGTTGGCGCTACCAGAAGCGATGCTAAAAGAACTCAAAGTAGACTGAATAGTTTGAAATAAAAAAGGAAGGCAATCGCCTTCCTTTTTACTATCTTTAAACGTTAATTTGCTTTCGGCAGCACCACAACTTGTGTTTTTGCCCAGATATCATGAAAGCCTCGTTTTTGTGGATCTAATGGAACCGTAAAATTAGCGAGACCAAAACCCGATGTACCAATACGGATTAATGCCTGTGTGACTGAAACAGGTTTTCCGTCTACGCTACGTAAGTGCAGTTTCCATGCACGCATACCTAACGTTTGACCGGCTCTGGTCCAGAAGAAAACAAAAAAATAGATCCAGACGAAGGCCAAATACGCGGTATAAACCGGACTCCAAATCGGGTGGTTAGTGAGGAAGTCACTCACGTCTTCAAATCCACCTACGTTAAAGAGGCCCATCGCCATCAATGCATGCAAAATAGCGATAACAATACCCGCTGCCATCATTTCAACGGCAATGATTATAAGTCCATCATAAAAAAGAGCCCCTAAGCGGCGAAACAAGCCTGCTGGTGGCAAAGTGTCAATCGTTGACATAAAACCTACTTACCCAAACAAAATAAGGCGAAAGAATATAGCTTCAGTTTTGATCTGAAAAGAGAGCTTGCGCACAGCTTATCAATTTGTGGCTATTTTATCGTCAAACGATAGTTATTTCAGTCTTTTGCACTTGCACGATTCATTGGCATACGTATAATGCCAAACATCAAAGGGCAATAGCCCAGAGATGCCGGTGTGGTGAAATTGGTATACACGACGGATTCAAAATTCAACGCGTATACTAATGAAAAAGAGCTAAGCCATTGTTTTTTTAAATGATTTAACTCTTGACTGATACCGAAGAAATGCTTTATAGTGTTTTATAGTTTAATGTAATGGCTGCGTGTTGGAATTGGTAGACAAAGGGGATTCAAAATCCCCCGCCGAAAGGCGTGGCGGTTCGAGTCCGCCCGCAGCTACCATTTTAAGGTTCATAGTCTAATGATTTGGATTTTGAGCGCTTAATCTTAATCTCATTTTCAGAGACTAAATCAGCTTTCCTTTCTTTGTTTTCATCTTTAAAAAGCTCTTGACGTGGCGTTAAAACGTTTGAGTCAGAATATTTTTGAGCAGCGGTCTTGTAAGTACTTATTGCTTTTTCTCTTTCTAAATCTTTAACTCTAGTTCTCAAGCAGTCAATCTCAAACGCCTGCTGATGAATCTTGTCTTTGTAATCTTTGACAAGTGCTTTTAGCTCTAAAACTTTTCTTTTAAATCTAGTGAGCATACTGCGCAAAGATTTTGCTTCATTTTTGTAAAACTCAATTTCCGCACTTTTGCTCTTTCTTCTTTTGAATAAACACAACATATCTGCTTCTCTCTCTTTTGTTATTTTTGTAATTTCAACTAAGTCTTTTTTCGATTTAATAATTTCAAGCTCTTGTTTTTTAAGGCTGTCCCTCTCTTTTTCTATATTAGACTTTTCTAATGCTATGTGGTTTTTCTGCTTTTTGTGTTGCTCAAATTTGTCTGACAAATCTTGATGAATAACAGATAGCTTCTTCGCTGACTCTTTTCTTTTCATATACTCAGAGCGAGTTAAGCGCTGCTTTCTAGCGCCGTCACGTAGAAAGCCGTACTTTGATGCAACGGAGTAGTAATACTCGTCTTGAAGCTCTCTGAAGGCTTTTTTGTACGCTTCATATTTAGCTTTTCTTCCGCCACTCGTTTCTTCTCTTGCCCTTATCGGTTCGTGAATGCTCTTTATGTGAAGTTTGCAATCATCCGTCTGTTTCGGGATGCATATAAAGTGCAAGTGGGGATGGCTTTCATCTTCATGAAGAATGACGCTTATAAGCTCACCCTGATATTTGTTTTGAAGATATTTGATATTGTCAGCTATCCATTTTTTGTAATTTGACTCTGATTCTTCTTTGAAATCAGAAGGGCATGAAATAACACCGCTCAAAACAACCTGAGCATCTTTTCTAATCTTTCGACCCAGTTGGTCAGTTGACGCATTAACGCGCTCTTGAGCAAGCTGTAAAGCGACATAAGCGTCATAGCCGTATAAAACTGATGGGGGTAACGGATTGGGTACGTGAGGAATTGCATCTGGATGACGCATTAATTCACGCGAAACTGAATGAAATGACTTTGAACTTTTTTCTGGACTCTTCTTATTATATTTAGAGTGCAAGGAATAGGTTTCAATATGCAAAAATTGATACATAATATTTTCTCTTGGTTTTAAATCGTAATATCACCTCTCTTGTTTTGTTGTTTTATTTACTTTATCTTTTAAGTAAGACGAAGTCTTATTTGAAAGGTAAAGTTGCAGGGATTCAAAAGGGATGCAGTCCCTTTGCCGACGGATATGAAACGAGGAGCGAGTGAATATCCTTAGTCGGTCACTAAGTGTATTATTTTTACCTTTGTAAAAATAATATCAATGTGCACTATTCTTATCAAGAAATAAGATTTATACTTAGCTGGGCTTAACTTTATGACATAATGCTTTATAACTATTAATAGAGTGGTATTCTTATTTGTGGTTGTTCTTGCAAATTGAATATTGTATTAATTTAATGACTGGGTTGTTTTTATGGATAATTATAACAATAATAACTTGAGTTTATATTCTCAGATCTCATTTTTTAAAGAAATAAATAATATTAAAAAAGAAATACCTAACTATAGTTTGATGGGCTACTCTGAGATATCAGTGGAAAAAATTAATGATGAAATTTATGAAATAATCAGCCTTCTATTTACAAAAGTAGATTATAAGAATAAACAAGATAAATTAGATGATTCAATTGTCATTATGCAGTATAAGTCATTCATTGAAATGCTAGAAGAGCACATCGATAGTGATTTAATCTCTACGCTTCCAGCATTGGTTATAAACGGAAAGCTTCCACAGAATCACGAGTTTAGATTTAGTAAGTACTTTGATAAAGCATACTTGAAACGTAAATTTTTTATTCATGTATATAATGAAATTAAAAACAAAATCACAAGATTAAAAAGAAAAACAACATACGAACATTGTCAGCATTATTCATACCTTGGGATGAAGAATGCAGGAAAAGATGTTCATGAGCTTATAAGGATTCTATGTAAAGATATTAGAATTAATATTGTCAAACACCTCGAAGAGAATAAAGAGGGAGATGTCGTTTTTTTAGAAAGTCAATATAAAGAATTCGAAGGGAGGTTAAGAGTTTTCTTAGAGGATAAGTTTGTTGACATGATGCCAAAGATGATTAAAAAACGAGGGTTAGTAAAGAATCACAAGGCGAATTTCGATAGGTATTTTGATGTTAATTTCATAAAAAGGAAGTTTTACAGCTATCTAGATGAAATGAAATACTACAATTCTCAAAAGTATGCGAGAGTAGGAAGTAATAAATCAGCAAATAAGTATGCTCCGATTGAATCAATACAACTTAGAGAAGAAAGAATTAAGGCAAGTGATGAGTATTTAAAAAGTGTTAAGCTGACAAATGGACAAACAGCGTATGACATGAAAAAAAGCGATAAAGAAAAACTCATAGAGCTTTATTTAACATCAAAAGCCTTTCAAGATATTGCAAAATCAAAAGGATTCAACTGGTTGTTTATAACTCTGACTCTTCCGTCTCAATTTCACTCAAATCCATCAAAGGGAAAAAAAAACTGGGATGGCTCAAGCGTTAGGGATGGTAACGAGTTTTTAAAGAAGAAAATGAATCTTCTTAGAAAGAAAATAAAAGAAGATGGAATGGAATTTAATCTAGAACATGGTTTCGGAATGAGAGTTGCTGAACCACAGCAGGACGGCACAGTTCACTATCATATTATAATTTTCACAGAAAAGTGCAGTATTAATTATTATAAGTCAGTTTTTAAGAAATATTTTGAAAGAGATATTCAAGTAAAGGCTGGATTTAAGAAAAACATAGTGAAGGCAGGCTGCTTAATTGTCGAAGAAGGTCTTGATAAAAACAGAAAAGAGCTTGAGAAAAAATCATCTGTTGCATCATACATAATGAAGTATTGCTTAAAAAATAACAAGCTTGAAGATTTAGATAATAAAAAAGAAAAAGATAAATTCAATGAAATCGATGCAGTCAACGCTTGGAAATCAGCAAACAGAATTAGAAGCTTTTCGACGCTAGGAATTAAGAGCGCAAAAACAAAATATGATGATTTCAGAAGGGTGGCAAACTATATAAACAAAACTGTAAAGATTAATAAATATAAAAAATTAAAATTAATCAACTTAAGTACAAAGAGATATTTAGATGAAATTAAGACTTCAATAACAGTAAATGATAATAATAGGGCAACAGTATTTTATGATTTAAATGCAAGAAGAGAGATGAAAAAGGCTTTTGAAGATGCATACAGAATGCAAGAGCTAATTGACTTTGCGTCGAAAAAGAAAAAAAATCAGTCTCAGATGGATAAATTTATCTTAAGCGCTGATGAGATACATTACACAAAAGAGACGAAAAAGAACAAGTACGACGAAGAAGTAAAAGTGAATACAGATATTAATGTTAGCAGAGCAAGTGTCAACTTAGATGAGATAAAGACAATAAGAGTCATAAAAAACTAAGTTGGATTAGTCAGGCCTCGAACTGTCAACGCCGATACAACGATGTAACTAGCTCTGAAAGATTGATCTAAAACGCCTTTACCCTAGAGTGTCATCATCAAGCTGAATGATGAATACCTACCCCTCCCCCTTGGAGTCTGGGATCAAACGGTTTCCCGCTCCAATCCGAATAGTCAATAAAAACCATTATGTTATAATTCATCGGTTTGAACTAAATTGAGCAGGAAAGATGGCAAAAGTACAATCGGTTGAACCTAATATTGCAGATTTGGCTAACGGGTGGCTAAAGACTTACGGCCTACCTTATAAACTAGAGCAAGAGTCATTAAACACTGAGATAGATAAGGCACTTGATGACTACTACTCCAAAAGTGGTGGTAAGGGTGGTAATCGCCCAGACGCAAAACTTTTGCTACAAGACAAGCAACTAAAATCTTTTCCAGTATTGATTGAGTATAAAGGTTACAAAAACAAGCTTGTAAAGCTCAACAAAGATGGCCAAGTCGATAATTTTACGGCTAAAAACGAACCAAATTTCAAAAATATCAAAGACTATGCTGTGAATGGAGCTATTCACTACGCTAACGCGGTTCTACATCATACAAGCTATACCGATATCATTGCTATTGGCGTCTCTGGCTATAAAGATGGTTCAGGGAATCTGCAACATGAAATTGGTGTTTACTTTGTATCTAAGGACAACTTAGGGGTTGGTCAAAAAATTGGTGATTACACTGATTTTTCATTTCTATCTGATCAACACTTTGATGACTTCATTGAAAAAATCAAATCGCTAAGTCTTACTGATGAAGAATTAGACAAACTTAAAGCACAACGTGAAAAAGAAATTGATATAAGCTTACGTAAGCTTAACCATGATATCTATCAGAATGAAAAAGGGCTAGGCGAGAACGACCGTGTTTACCTTGTTGCAGCTTCAATCATTGCCACTTTAGGAATACCTAATGAAGTTCCCCCTTTAGAAAAGTCAGAGTTAAAATCTCAAAACTACAAAGGTGGTAGAGACGGAGACATTATCGTCAGCCGAATCACAGCTTTTTTGGAGAGAAAAGGGCTTCCACAAGATAAAAAAGATCTAATAATCAGAACCCTATCAAACACTCTACTTACAGAAAACATCAATAGAGTCGTAGATGGTGAAACTCAATTAAAACGAGTCTTTAGTAAGATCGTGGACGATTTGGGAATTTACTACAAAATTGGTTTAACGACCGATTTCACGGGTAAATTATTCAATGAAATGTATGGTTGGCTTGGCTTTTCACAAGACAAGCTCAATGACGTTGTTCTAACCCCTTCATATATTGCGACCTTGTTAGCTCGACTTGCACGAGTTAATAAGAACTCTTATGTTTGGGATTTTGCAACAGGCTCAGCTGGCTTGTTAGTTGCAGCTATGAACGAAATGCTCAATGATGCAAGAAATACTATAACCTCACCCGAAGAATTAGCATCTAAAGAAGCAAAAATTAAAGCAGAACAACTGCTAGGTTTAGAAATGCTTTCTAGTGTTTACATGCTTGCTATTCTGAATATGATTCTAATGGGAGATGGTAGTTCAAATATCTTGAACGAAGACTCACTTACCTTTGATGGTAAATATGGTTTTGGTAAAACAGATGAACATTTTCCTGCCGATGCTTTTATCCTTAACCCTCCATATTCTGCTGAAGGGAATGGGATGAATTTCGTAGAAAAAGCATTGAACATGATGAACAAAGGTTATGCAGCAATCATCATTCAAGGTTCTGCGGGGTCAGGGAAAGCTAAGGAAATCAACAAACGAATTCTTAAAAAACATACGCTGATAGCCAGTATTAAAATGCCAATAGACATCTTTATCGGCAAATCGAGTGTTCAAACTTACATTTATGTGTTTAAGGTAAATGAATCACACCATCAAGATGAAATGGTCAAGTTTATTGATTTTTCTAATGATGGTTATGCACGTAGCAACCGTAAGAAAGCTAGTAGCAACCTCAAAGATACTGATCAAGCAAGAGAGCGTTATCAAGAAGTTGTCGATCTAGTTCGTTTTGGAAAACGTAAGCTGAATATTTTAACTACCAGCGAATATTACGAAAATACCATAGACCCTAATAACGGTTCAGATTGGAACCAATCAATTCCAATCGACACCAAACCAACACTGAACGACTTTAAGCAAACTGTAAGTAATTATTTAGCATGGGAAGTGTCAAACCTTTTAAAACAAGGCAATGATTCGGGAAAGTAGCATCCCCACTTAGCAATATGTTAGAAAATGCAGAGTGGGGAGAGTTTAGAATTGGGGAGTTATTTGAGAAAATAAAAACCATAAAATTGCCTTTTAAAGCAGATGAATTACCAAGGCAAAAAACTGGAGAGTATACGCTTCCTTGTCTTACCTCTAGTTTCAATAACCAAGGACTAAATTATTTTGTACCTAGGAAAGAAGCAACTATTTTAAGAAATGTAATTTCTATTCCTTCAAATAGTGATGTTTATAGGGCTTATTTTCAACCTAATGAATTTACTGTCTTATCAGATGCCTATGCAATCAAGTGGAAGTTAAATGATATTGATTTATCACCAAACCAATACTTGTTTGCAGTGCAGTGCATCAACAAAGTAACAGACTTACGTATCTATTCTTATAAAAACAAGTTAGGTGGATGGAATGTTGTTAAAAATAAATACATCAAACTACCTGTAAAAGCTGGAAAAATCGACTTTGACTTTATGGAAAAGTTTATAAAGGAATTAGAGACGGAACGTGTATTAAAATTGGAAGCGTATTTATCTGCGGCCGAACTAAAAAGTTTCGAATTAACGATAGCCGAGCAGAAGGCTTTAGAAATATTTAATAATGATACACTTTCATGGGGACAGTTTAAATTTAAAGATATTTTTGACAAAATAGCACAAGGAAGACGACTTAAAAAAGAGGATCAAATTCCAGGAAAGATTCCATTTGTAATGTCTGGCATTACAAACACAGGAGTTATAAATAGCATTTCGAATCCAGTTGCGTATTTCCCCAAAAACTCTATAACAGTCGATATTTTTGGAAATACATTTTATCGAGGCTATAACTTCGGTGCAGGAGATGATACTGGTGTCTATTGGAGTGAAATACATAATTACCCTAAAGAGGTCATGTTATACTTTGCTGCGTCTATGAATAAATCTCTTCAAGGAAAATTTGATTACGGAAATAAGCTTAGAAGCTCTCAAAGCTTAAATCTTAACATGCAACTGCCCGTTAAAGAAAATCAACCTGATTTATCTTCAATGACCACCTTAATTCGTGCTGTACAAAAGCTAGTAATAAAAGATGTCGTACAATACGTAGAGCGAAAAACACACTAATCATAGACAACTTAGCTATCAGCCTTAGAATGGAATCTAAGGCTTTCTCTGTGTACTAAGCTATTCATTAGTACTACTGACTTGAATCCTCAATACACGGACACCATGTTAAGTGATTTTCCATGCCTCTAATCATCTATGATTTGCTAATTTGTTAAAGCAACTAAAACATTTGTGTCTAGTTATGAGTTATTAGACACAACAGACTATCTATACTAGTTGGTGGTGCCCCATCTGCAAACTTGTAAGATCGAGTATGAGTCAGTACAACTAAGTTGAGTTATGAATCACCGCGTCGCGGTGATTTTTGTATTGGCTAAATGGTGATCGTTTTGTTGTCGTATTGTTCGGAAATTATACAGTTTCGTTTTTAAATGGTTTTACTTATTTTTAGTATTGACGCTGTAAGTGTATGTATATCATTAACTTGGCTGGATTACGCCGTGTGGATTTTGGCAATCTTCGCTTCGCTCAGAAAGCAAAATCTCACACTTAAGTATAGTTATTCAAGTTAAAGGGCTGCGCCCTTTCGACGCTTCGCGTCTATCCCCTTGACCTGCGCATTAGATATGTATAATAGAAAACAACCAGTAACTTATTGATTTATATATAATTAATTTTATTTCTAAGTTATTGTTTTTACTGGTTTTTTTGGTGTTTTTAAAAAAATCCTTATAAATCAATAATTTACACCTCTCTTCGAGAAGTGATATAGCAATTATAGGTGGTTTTTGTGAAAAAAAACCTTATAAATCAATGGTTTACTATTTTGACATGTCTACTTTGATAAAGGGCGTGAAAGAAACAAGCTCAGTTGCACGTAATGTAGTTTCTAACTTGTCGTAGTATTGCTCAATCATCGCAACGCTAGTACCACAGTGCTTTGCTACAAGATAAACTTGAACGCCTTCTAGAAGCTTGTTAGTGATGTACGTATGACGAAACGAGTACAGTGAGTAAATCGAGTCAATGCCACTATGCTTGATGAACTGCTCAAATATCTTCGAAAAGTCAGGCTTCTTATCATTCTCGGTGGGTCTAAATGCATAGATATTGTTTCTCTTCAAATCTTCGAAAGAAACATCGTCAATGCCGTGAATTTCACGAGCAAGTTTCTGAAGAATAGCAAAAGCCACAGAGCAAATTGAGATTCTTCTCAAGCCCTTTTCGTAATTCTTAGTCTTACCACCGTCAATTTTTATGCTATACGCATAAGAATTATTTTTAGCTATTCGCTCTAATGTCGAGAAGTTTAAGCTCAGAATTTCTTCGCCTGGGCGAACACCCGTGAGCAACATAAATGAGCACATTTCACGAAGAATCAATCTATACTGTCGAGTTAGAGCCTTTCTACCGTTAGCAGCATCAATAAAAGAAGGAAAAGAGTCCTTAATCTTCAAGAGAAGCTCGTCACTAAAACTAGCTCGCGGATTGGGACTTTTAACAGAAGCAGAAGGGATGTCAGGAACCTCATAAGACTTCATTAAACGATTCTCAACAGCGTAATCAAAGATGTGCTTAAAACACTTTCTCTGATTAGAAAGAGTTGTCTTACTAGAAGCCGTTTCAATGACTTTCTTCATCTCAAGAGCATCAAGCTGCTTAACTTTAAGTTTACCGAAAGTCGGCTTTATCACATTTTTAAGAATTGAAGAATGGAGTGCTTGTTGACTCTTCTTGTTACCAGTCTCTTCAACATGCTTATCAAAGTTTTTAGTTAGCTCATCACATATCTTTGAAACAGAAGATTTAGATTGCTCAAAAATTTCGGGGGTTAAATTCTTTGTGTAAGAGAAATAATAAGAGTAAGCCAGCGTTGTAGCCTCCTCTTGGTCATCGGTTCTCAAAGAGCATCTAAAATCACCGTCTTCAGTCTTCAAATATACATAGAAGTTCTTTGATTGCTTCTGCTTATAGATAGCTAGACCCTCTCTCAGCCTAATGTATTCATAATTGCTCATTTTATAGTTTCCTTTATAGGTTTTAAATGGAGCGTTTAAGTTACTGTATTTGTTGGGATGTGTCAATCTGCGGTTAGTTCAAAATCCGTTGCCTTCGGGCGTGGCGGTTCAAGTCCGCCCACCGGTACCATACATAGAAAGGTCGCTTTATAGCGGCCTTTCGTCATTTTGGGAGTTTGAACATTGTAACTGTCGTTCAAGCGTTGCCTTCGCGGTGGCGGCAGGAATGCCTGTCCAATCAGTCCGCCCACCGGTACCATACATAGAAAGGTCGCTTTATAGCGGCCTTTCGTCATTTTGGGAGTTTGAACATTGTA
>NZ_JBNJOF010000036.1:0-19455 GCF_050113875.1 Vibrio sp. TRT 1302
ACACCACTGCACAGCAGCAAGATAAAAAACAGTGTTATTATTTTATTCATAGCTCACCTCAGTCCCTGACACGGATATTGCTGGATTCGGTGCCCTTAATAATGGTGACACTAGGGGCAACATATTTTTTGACCACTTTTTCCTCTTCATGAGGATTACGTAATGCTAACTGTATGTCTCCACGACTTTGGGCAGACAGCAACTTTTCGGCCTGACTAGGTGTCACCTCTAACGTCACAGCCCTTACGATAATTGGTTTGTTTTCTTTGGTTCTCGCCGTTTGGTCAACAGCTAATACTTTGATTTCTTTGAGCACTGTTACGGTATTAGCCGAGTTTTTTCCGTACTTGATCGTATTTAACACATCCACCTTATTGCCCGGCAGCAAGAAGCCCGCAACACCAATGACATCGTTTACCCGAATGGTTACAGCTCGTTTATTCTCTGGGATGAGAGATGCTAAGGTTGAGCCCTCTCCCTGATTGGCTAGACGGCTAACATGGATTATCTCGCCAGGATAAACATTGCTCGCAACAACTTGCCCGATCAATTCTTCAGCCGATGTAAATTGAGATTCTGAGCGCCACGCTTTTTCTAGCAACTTATTGGTAATGTGCTGCTCCTCAATCACCGTCCCTGCGGGTATTTCCTGAGAGGCAATGATCACCGGCTCTCGCTCAACCACCTCAACTTCAGTTTGAGGCTGCAATTGGTTGTCCATCCACTGTTTGGCAAAAAATACGGCTCCTAAACCAAACGCAATGGAGAGTAAAAAGAGTAATATGACTTGATTTCGACTCATCGAGCGCCTCCTCCTTTGCCATCAGCTGTAAAGTACACTTCCCACGCACGGCTTACGATTTCAGAGGAGATAACAGGTTCAACTTCTTCAAATACGATGATATCTCGGCTGATCCCTACAATGTCTTTTGGTAAACAAGGATAAAAGCCCACGTCATGCTGACGATGTAAGTCAAATAAAGTTTCAAAACACCCTTCGGTAAGGGTCAGATTTTTAGATTTCGCAATAATGCCCCACAGTTCGCGATACTCTTCTTCGAGTAGTGGACCAAACTGAATCTTGTAGCCAAGTCGACGTAAAAAAGCCGGGTCACTGATCTTTTCTGGATCTAGGTTCGTAGAAAAGGCCAGAGTGAGGATAAAAGGTATTGAGATTTGTTGACCATTGGGCAAGTTCAGATAGTCGTAGAAATATTCCATCGGTACGATCCATCGGTTAAGCAATGTATCAACTGGCATCGGCTGGCGACCCAAATCGTCGATAATAAAAATTCCGTTGTTGGCCATCATCTGTAGCGGAGCCATCCATACCTTGTTGTGCTCGCTATGATTAACCTCCAGCATGTCCATGGTTAATTCCCCACCGACTTGGATACTGGGTCGCTCACAAAGGCACCAACGGCGGTCAAATTGTTCTTTAAACGTGATGGACTGAATATCTGAGCTGGATACCCTCTTGTGATGCTGAGGGGAAAAGACTTTGATGATGTTACCCGCGGCAAAGACAGCGTGAGGGATGTAAACCGAAGTATTGAGTGAGTTAAGAATTTTTGTCGCGACAAAGGTTTTACCTGAACCTGCACTGCCGTAAAGCAACAACGCTCGGCCAGAATTAATCGCGGGCCCCAAAACTCCGACCATACGATGAGCGCCCAGTACATCTGAGAGTGCATACTCAACATCGGCTCGATTAACCATTTGAGCTCGAACGTCCTGCACCTTGACCATTTCGCAATATTGATTCAAAGAGACGGGTACTGGGCCTAAATAGGCGTCTTTTACAAAAGCAGTATCGGCTTCCTGCATGCCTGATTCTGACAAACCATAGCGCACATGTCCGGTAGATTGAGTGGAAAACGTCGAGGAAGCAGCTTGAAAAACCTCGACCATTGACTTTGATCTTAGGCCTGCGATGACATCCTCAATCATATGACTGTTGATACATAACAACTTGGTCAATTGGAGAATGTCAGACTTGGGATAGGCGGCAATATGTTTGATGACCAGATTTTCGACCACCGCTTTGGGTATTCCTAAGTCGTCGAAGCTTGTTGGCACAGGGGGTTGCGGAGCTTGCGGCGTCAACTCTGTTCGATGTTGAACCTTGGACATTGCCTGAACCATAAACACTCCTTGTGATTAATTCAGAAAATAGAAATAAAGCGCTACTCCAACAACAACGACTGGCGCAAAAGGCATTTGATATCGTCCTCTGCTACCATCAGGGCTGGTTAAAGCTTTACTGCCCGAAGAACCATACATGACATAAATCGAGTATTTGTTTAGTAACGATTTAAATTGGTTAGGTGACTCTGCGAGGCGAAGAAAGGCATAGAAGAGGCCAATAACCACGCTTGCAACTGCAATCCAATAAACCGCTCCCAAAATATGCCCACTGCCAAGCCAAAAACCCACGACACCCAAAAGTTTTACATCACCGGGAGCCATCACTTTTAAAAAATAAAAAACTAAAGCAATGCCAAAACATGTAATGCCACTAACGGATGACCAGAGTAGGAAATTATAGTCTTGAAGGACAATAGCCTTATTAATAAAGCTAACAAAAAGAACAACTAATAATAATGAGTTAGGTATTCGGTGCTCTTTTGCATCAGATACGGCTATAGCAACTAGCACGATCCAAATAAAAAAATCCATCTAACAGTCCCCAAAATTATTCAGTCCTACTCACTAAATATAGACCCAAATTGTTGAGATAACAGTTCTCCAAACGCAATAAATAACCCTGAGAAACCAACCACCAATAAGCCCGCACCTACCACATACTCGACGACGGTTAACCCCTCTTCATCCCTAAAGAAACTGATGAAAGACATAGCCAAAACCTCCAAGTTGAACAAAAGGAAGTTGCCCACAACACAGTTATGGGCAACTTAATTCTTAACCAACTATAGTCCAAAAATCAGTCACACGGCGACTAACTGAGCCTAATACGTGATAACTCGATATCCTAACCTCCAGTTGATGCATTTTCAAAAACTGTACCCAACTGTGTTTCTAGTACTGAACTGAAAGTACCAAAAATACCTGCTAGACCGGCTACCAATAAACCTGCACCAACAACGTATTCCACAACCGTTAGACCTTCTTCGTCTTTCATAAATTCAGAAATGTTTTTAATAAGCTTGCTCATGATTTGTCTCCTTCCAAAGTTCATTAAGCTATTTCGCTTATTGATAATTTAGATTTATTTGAGCAATAACAGTTAGGATTATTTTGGCTATCTTTGGTACTTTTTTGCCATTAACTATCAGAGAAAATGAGCACATTCGCTCGTCAAATAAACAAATACTAAAATTAGGCTATTTATTCAAAAATAGTCCTTCATATACTTTCTTTTTAATTTAATGCGCTTACAAAGCACTTTTAGTTACTACTATATAGCCACTCTACTAAAGTTACACATTCTCACTTTTGATACTTGACAGAAAGCTGACCACTATTTTTAAGTGATCTCGATCGCATTAAAATGCCAACTAATCATTCAATGGGTCAATAAGAGACTTGGCTAATATCAATTAACAAACTAAGCTAATTGGTACAGTTCGCGTGATTAAAACTAAAACAAAATAAGGACTTTACACAGTGGATGTGTTGCACAAAGGTTACTGGCTCGGACAATCGGTGACGTACGTCGCCAAAGATATCGTTCGGGACCTAGAAAGATACTTTCATATTCTCGACTATGGGTATGATGTGTCTGTCCTTAGTGAATCTGAAATACATTTCTGTTTTTTCTGTTACGAAGCCTCTTTTCACTCACTATTTCTTACTGCCGCAAAGCTTTGTCAAAACCTAGATAAACATCTAATCGTGGTATACGACAATGAACTCCCCCCAGAAATTGCCGAGTTGGATGTGGTTTATTCAACCTTTAACCTCAGTCACGATGACTCTCGGGCTTGGAGTGATGAACTCAATAAGCAGGTCTACTACCAGTTTTCAAAACACCAAGAAATCCTTGATATCCATAAGTTAGTAGAGAACCATCAACACAAACATATCAACAAGGATCTGGTTGAAATGCTGAGGTATATCGATAAGAACCTCTCAAGAACGATTAGAGAAGAGGACGTTGCAGAATACTGCCACTACTCGGTGACCTATTTTTCTAAGTTTTTTCACAAAACGATTGGAGTCAGTTTCCGGGATTACTTGACACTCAAAAGAATCAATCTCGCTAAGCAACTGCTAACCAATGAGCGCAAAGAAAAAATATCTTTTATCGCTTTCCAATGCGGCTATAACGATGTCTCTTACTTCTCCCGCATCTTCAAAAAAAAGACGGGTATTAGCCCAGCAGCCTACCGTCAACTTCACTAATCACGCGCTGGTCACAAGAAACTCCTAAACTTACTCTTAGTGCTTTCCTCCTATTTATTTACCATGCTAGAGTTAACAATCTATTAACAATAAAAATAACCATAATTTTGCCAATAACACGGAGTTAGAGAATGATTCAGCCTAACGAGTTAAGCAAACCAACCTGTGCTCTCCCACCACCCAACGAGATGATCCTAAAATGGGCAGCGGAGCGCCCTAATGAGGTTTATCTTAAACAAATTATCAACCGCCAATTTATCGAGTTCACCTACGCGGAAGTTGCTGATCAAGCACTGAAGCTAGTCACTGCACTCAATAATTTGGGTATCCAGCCAGGCGACAAAGTTGCACTGGTATCAAAAAACTGTGCCGAATGGTTTATCTGTGATTTAGCCATGACGCTTGGTGACTTTGTCAGCGTACCGATCTTCCCTACCGCGGGTGCTGATACCATCGAATACTGTCTGACGCACAGTGAAAGTAAAGCGCTGATTGGCGGTAAGCTTGATGATGCAGCAGCAACACAGCAAGTGATCGATGCGATGTCTGACCTTGTTACCATCGCTCTGCCGTATGACTCTGCACCAAGTTGCCAATACCAATTTAAACAGTTGATCGCTGATTGCGAACCAAGCCAGTATCGTCCAGAGCATTACGACGATAAATTGATGTCGTTAGTTTATACTTCCGGCACATCGGGAGTGCCGAAAGGCGCAATGCTCACTTATGGCGCGTTTAGTTGGTCGGTCCAACAACTCATCAATCACATCGGCATTCAAGAGAACGATCGTCTGTTCTCCTATTTACCACTAGCCCACATTACAGAGCGAGTCTATATCTTCGGTTCTTCTATCATGGGGGGAGTTCAGACTGCCTTCCCTGAGTCTCTCGATACGTTTATCGAAGATGTAAAAATGCAAAGACCCACGCTGTTTATCTCAGTGCCTCGTCTTTGGACGCTGTTCCAACAGCGTATTCAAGATAAACTGCCGCAGAAAAAACTTAACATCTTGCTCAAAATTCCATTTGTTAACTCTTTGATTAAAAAGAAACTCGCAGATGGACTCGGGTTGGATAAAGCCCGCGTGCTAGGCTGTGGTTCTGCCCCTGTGTCTCCAGCGTTACTTGAGTGGTACCACAGCGTCGGCCTGAACATCACAGAAGCTTGGGGGATGACTGAGTCGTTTGCCTACAGCACACTTAACTACCCATTCCGTGCAGACAAAATCGGTAGTGTTGGTAATGCAGGGCCCGGCATTGAACTGAAAATTGCCGAAGACAATGAAATCATGGTCCGAGGAAAAGGTTTATTCTCCGGCTACTATAAGAACGACATCGCGACTCAAGAGTCATTTGACTCGGAAGGGTGGCTACACACTGGTGATATTGGTTCTATAGACAGCGAAGGATACTTAACCATTCAGGGCCGTAAAAAAGATACCTTTAAAACGGCTAAAGGTAAGTTCGTCGCCCCTGTACCAATTGAGAAAAAACTGTTCGAATACAGCCGTGTAGAAATGATGTGTCTGATTGGTCTGGGACTTCCAGCGCCAATTTTGCTTGTCGTTCCTCATGATTTCCCTAATTTTGATCGTGCTCGTTATGAGCGTACGACGAAAAAAGTCATCAAGAGAATGAACGCTGAGCTTGAGTCTCACGAGCAAATCAAAGGCGTCTTAATGATCAAAGATCCGTGGAGCATTGAGAATGGTATCTTGACGCCGACGTTGAAAATTAAGCGTCATGTTCTTGAGCAAAAATACCACGAGATTGGGCACAACTGGCCTAAAGGTCAGCTCGTCGTGTGGGAAGAGTAGTTTTGCACTGAGATTTAAAAGGAGAGCCTACGCTCTCCTTTTTACTTTTCGGCATAAAGTAAAGAGATTATGATGCTCACTTGCCACAAGAATACATAGGGACAGTATATGGATGCTAGGTTGCATCACCTGCCAGGATTGCGCTACTTTGAAGTCGCGGCAAGGCTCAATAGTTATAGCCGAGCAGCCGAAGAGCTTTTTATTAGTCAGGCTGCTGTGAGCCAAAAAATTCGCCAATTAGAGGATGGGTTAGGCTGTAAGCTGTTCGTCCGTGATGGCCGAGAAATGCGTTTAACCGAACAAGGAAAAATCTTGTTTAAACATGTTTCTCAAGGCTTCGAAACGATTATCAGTGGTCTGAACCAAATCCAGAGCGAACCAGTTGAAGGCTTACTGTGCGTTAGTTCAACGCCGTCATTTGCGTCTCGTTGGTTACTACCGCGATTATGGAAATTCTCTACTCAATACCCAAGTATCCCTATTCGTATCATTACCAGTTGCGACGCTCCCAAACTAAAACAGGGTGATGCCGACCTAGCTATATGGCAAGGCGATACTCTGGACGTCAGTGACAACCACAAGCTACACAAAGAGTTTCTCTTTGAAGAAACGATCTACCCATTTTGTTCTCCCCATCTAGCGAAAACAATCAACTTGTCGACGCCCGAACAGCTACTTGGTTGCTGGTTGATTCACTATGAATCAGGAGGTTACCCATGGCGTGCTTGGTTTGCCGAAGCCGGAGTTGAAATGAACAAAGAGTCGGTGAGATGGATGGATGTCAGTACCTTTGATCATGCAATGAATGCGGTGATGGCAGGTCATGGCGCTTGTTTAGCCTCAGACTCACTCGCCGCCGACTATGTAGAGAGAGGGTTACTCATTAAACCATTTGATATCGGTATGACTCCAGGCATCCAATTCAACCTGTTCTACAATGATGAGTCCCCACGACGAAATCGAATCGCTGCTTTTGCAAACTGGCTACATAGCGAAATAGCAGGCTAAGCAACAAAAAGAGAGCCATTCATTAGGTTTAGGCATTATTGATAGCCGTATCCCAAGGTAGGCTGGGATACGGAGCGCTAGGAACATGTTACCCCATAAAAAAAGCCCCAGTCTTGCGACTGGGGCTTTCAAGCTATTTAGCTAACAATAAGAATTACTTCTTAGCGTTACGCTCTTTAACTTCTGCGATTACTTGCTCAGCAACGTTTGATGGACAAGCTGCGTAGCGTGCGAACTCCATAGAGAACTGACCACGACCAGAAGTCATTGTACGTAGCGTACCGATGTAGCCGAACATTTCTGATAGAGGAACGTCAGCTTTGATACGAACGCCAGTAGCACCAGCTTGTTGGTCTTTGATCATACCACGACGACGGTTAAGGTCACCGATAACATCACCAACGTGGTCATCTGGAGTAAATACGTCAACGTTCATGATTGGCTCAAGAAGCTGTGCACCTGCTTTAGGCATTGATTGACGGAATGCGCCTTTCGCTGCGATTTCAAATGCGATTGCAGATGAGTCAACTGCGTGGAAGCCACCGTCGAATAGCTCAACTTCAACGTCTAGCGTAGGGAAGCCAGCTAGAACACCAGTTTGCATCATGCCTTCGAAGCCTTTCTCTACTGCAGGCCAGAATTCCTTAGGAACGTTACCACCTACAACAGTTGACTTGAACGTGAAGCCAGAGTTTGGCTCACCTGGTTTGATGCGGTAATCGATCTTACCGAACTGACCAGAACCACCAGACTGCTTCTTGTGCGTGTAGCTATCTTCAACTGCTTGAGTGATAGTTTCACGGTAAGCTACCTGTGGAGCACCTACTTCTAGCTCAACGCCGTAAGTACGCTTAAGGATATCTACCTTAATGTCTAGGTGAAGTTCACCCATACCTTTAAGGATAGTTTCACCTGAATCTTCATCAGTCTCAACTTGGAATGATGGATCTTCTGCAACCATCTTACCAATAGCGATACCCATCTTCTCTGTAGAACCTTTATCTTTAGGTGCTACAGCGATAGAGATTACTGGCTCTGGGAAGATCATTGGTTCTAGAGTACATTCGTGCTTAGGATCACATAGAGTGTGACCTGTTTGAACGTTCTTCATACCTACAACAGCGATGATGTCACCAGCTTGAGCTTCAGTGATCTCTGTGCGGTCATTCGCTTGCATCTCAACCATACGGCCGATACGCTCAGTCTTACCTGTCGCAGCGTTAAGGATAGTGTCACCCTTCTTCATGCGGCCAGAGTAGATACGAATAAATGTTAGTGCACCAAAACGGTCATCCATGATCTTGAATGCTAGCGCTTTTAGTGGCTGATCAGCATCAACGATTGCTTTTTCGCCAGTTGGTTCACCAGTTTCAGGATCAGTTAGATCTTGTGGTTCAACTTCTGTTGGGCTTGGTAGGTAATCTACTACAGCGTCAAGAACAAGTTGCATACCTTTGTTCTTAAATGCAGAACCACAGAATGTTGGGAAGAACGCTAGATCACGAGTACCTTTACGGATACAAGCTTTGATTTGCTCGATAGTTGGCTCTTCGCCTTCCATGTAAGCTTCCATTAGCTCGTCGTCTTGCTCAACAGCAGTTTCAATCATTTCTTCACGGTATTGTTCTACATCGTCAACCATGTCTGCTGGAACATCTAGAATTTCGTAGTTTTCTGGAAGACCAGTTTCGTCCCAAACGTACGCTTGACGAGTTAGAACGTCTACAACACCAACGAAATCGTCTTCACGACCGATTGGCAGAGTCATAACTAGTGGGTTAGCACCTAGTACTTTCTTAACTTGCTCAACAACGTTGAAGAAGTCTGCACCCATACGGTCAAGTTTGTTTACGAAAATGATACGTGATACTTCAGATTCGTTAGCGTAACGCCAGTTAGTTTCTGACTGAGGTTCAACACCGCCAGAACCACAGAATACACCGATACCACCATCTAGTACTTTAAGTGAACGGTATACTTCAACTGTAAAGTCAACGTGTCCCGGAGTATCGATAACGTTTAGACGGTGGTTTTTCCACTCACACGTTACAGCTGCTGACTGGATTGTGATACCACGCTCAGCTTCTTGCTCCATGAAGTCAGTAGTAGACTCACCGTCATGTACTTCACCAGTTTTGTGGATTTTACCAGTAAGCTTCAGGATACGCTCAGTGGTGGTAGTTTTACCCGCATCAACGTGCGCGAAAATACCAATGTTTCTGTATTTCGATAAATCTGCCATTGTCTTACTCTGTTAATAAGGTATAAATTGCGCGCAGAGTATATCACAATCTGTCAAGACTGATACCCTTGCGTGCGCTGTATGTAAAAAAAACTTGTCTCACCAATATTAGCAGTTAATTCACCAATTAAATGGTAAATTTGCTGGTATTGATTAAGCTTTCTCAGAATAAAAATGCTGCTCATTCGGTAACAAGCAGCACCTCATATTTTGCTATTGTCCTTCGATTAGCGAGGACAAATCTCCGACTCTGGGAAGAAGAACTCGATTTCGCGAGCTGCTGATTCCGGACTATCTGAACCGTGAACTGAATTATAGCGCATGCTTACAGCGTAATCAGCACGAATGGTGCCACATGCTGCTTCTTCTGGGTTAGTTTTACCCATAAGTTCACGGTAACGTGCAATCGCGTTTTCGCCTTCAAGTACTTGAACCATGATTGGTCCAGAAGTCATAAATTCTTTCAGTGCAGGGAAAAACTCTTTGCCTTCATGTTCCGCATAAAAGCCACTCGCCTGCTCTTCAGTTAGGCGAACCATTTTAGCTGCAATGATCTGTAGACCTGCTTTTTCAATGCGGTGATAAATTTCACCAATTAGATTGCGTTCTACTGCATCGGGCTTAACGATAGAAAAAGTTCTTTCAAGAGCCATAAGGTATCCTTTCGTTTTATCTTTGTTTTAATAGAAGAGGCTCTGCGGCCTCTTAATGTTATTTGCTCGCTTGCTGCATGAGCAAACCAGCCAAACTACGTACGCCTACGCCTGTCGCACCTGCGGCCCACTTATCTGTTGCCGCTTTACGATACGTTGCTGCGCAGTCGAAATGTAACCAGCCTTTCTTGTAATCTTCCACAAAATAAGACAGGAATGCCGCCGCTGTACTAGCACCTGGTGAGTAGTCACCGCTACAGATGTTTGACAGGTCAGCAAAGTTAGATGGCAACATGCTTCGATGGAACTCTGCAAGCGGCAGTGGCCACAAACCTTCGTTCTCTTCGCGAGCGGCTGTGAGTGCCTGATGAGACAGTTCGTCATCAAAGCTCATTAACGCATGGTAATCATTACCCAAAGCGTTTTTCGCAGCCCCAGTTAGGGTTGCGCAATCAATGATCAGTTCTGGGTTCTGTTCACACGCGTAGATTAGTCCATCCGCAAGCACAAGGCGACCTTCAGCATCAGTATTCATGATCTCAACAGTCTTACCGTTTTTGTAAGTGATGATATCGCCAAGTTTAAGCGCACGGCCAGAGATCATGTTCTCTGCACAACAAAGAATGAGTTTTACACGTTTGTTTAGGCCGCGCATGATGGCTAAGCCTAAAGCACCTGTGATGGTGCCCGAACCGCCCATATCCGCTTTCATCGCAGTCATAAAACCCGATGGTTTGATACTATAACCGCCTGAATCAAACGTAATGCCTTTACCAACTAAACAAGCAAATACAGGAGCGTTTTCATCACCTGTTGGGTTAAAGTCAAGCTGAAGCATTGCAGAGGTTCGCTCAGAACCACGTCCGACCGCATAAATACCTTGCCAACCTTCCGCTAGCAGATCTTTATCTTTTACGATACGAGCCGTTACTGTACCTTCTGGTGCAACAGATTTAATAAACTCAGCAGCCATAGTCGCTAACTGACGAGGCGCCACTTCTTCCGCAGTCTTGTTGATAATATCACGCGTAAAATCTGTCGCTTTGATACGCGCTTCTAGCTCTACTTGATCCGCCTGCGCAAGTTCTTGCCATGCAAGCTGGTTAATTTTTTTAGGGCCGCGGTAACCTTGGTGGAACGTCCAAACGTTTTCCAAGTTCCAGCCTTCACCAGCGAGAGTTAAAGACGCCACGCCTTGAGCATCAAGTTTACGAGCCGCCTTTTGAATCGTACCAAGATCGTCTTCTTCAACTAGGTGGATAGTCGCACCGTGATTAGAAAATGAAACGATCGCGTTAGCTCCCCATTGAGGGGCTGCAGCTTCTTGGCTTAGAAATACTGACATCTGTGTAGACATGGTTTCTCCTTGTCTTTACTGGCGTTGTCTACGCCTTCTTCTATTTACCACTGGATGTTAACACTTTAATGTGAAATTGATAAAAAAACGGACCATAAGGTCCGCTTTTTTTAGTAAATTTTGTTAACTGAAAGGGTTTTACCGCTAGGGTTAATCCATTTCATCCATCCAACATAGGATCACAGCTTCCAGTATCTTCTCATTCGAACGGTTTGGTTCATCATCAAAGTCATCAAGTTCCATGATCCACTGGTGCAAATCAGTAAAACGAACGGTTTTAGGATCTGTATCAGGAAACTTATCACATAACTCAATAGCAATATCGCGAGAATCTGTCCATTTCATTACTTACCTTCCTTACTGTAGCGTTACGATGGGTGGTCGGGTTGAGACGATTAATGGTCTTCCGATGCGTGGTTTAGTGTGTATTTAGGAATCTCAACGACTAAATCTTCATCAGCGACTTTTGCCTGGCAACCTAAGCGCGACTCAGGCTCAAGACCCCATGCTTTATCTAGCATGTCGTCTTCAAGTTCATCACTCTCTTCTAAAGAGTCAAAACCTTCGCGAATAACAATGTGACATGTTGTACAAGCACATGATTTTTCACACGCATGTTCAATACCGATGCCGTTTTTTAGCGCAACATCAAGGACCGTTTCACCTGTCTTGGCTTCTAAAACCGCGCCCTCTGGGCACAAATCTTCATGCGGTAATACGATAATCTTAGGCATAACTCTATCTCTTAAATATCATCTACTGATTGACCTGACAGTGCAGCTCGAATCGATTTATCCATACGGCGAGAAGCGAAGTCTTGGCTCGCCTTGTCAGTATCTTTGATACCTTGTTCTATTGCATCAGCACTGTCGCTATTTCGTAGCTCAATGAGTGACTCAATCGCTTGAAGCAGTACTTGTCGTTCTTGCTCAGAAAGGAGTTCATCACCATCCGCCTGCATTGCAACAATCAAACCTTCAATCACGCGGTCAGCTTCAACACGCTGCTCTGCTAAGGCTCGAGCCTGCATGTCTTCTTTCGCATACGTCATTGAGTCTCGTAGCATGGTGGCAACTTCATCATCACTCAATCCATAAGACGGTTTCACTTGGATTTCCGACTGAACACCGGTGCTTTTTTCCATGGCGGTAACCGAGAGTAAGCCATCTGCATCAACTTGGTAGGTAACACGAATATGCGCAGCACCTGCTGCCATTGGTGGAATACCTTTCAAAGAGAAACGTGCAAGTGAACGACAATCATCCACCATTTCGCGCTCACCTTGTACAACATGAACACTCATGGCGGTTTGACCATCTTTGAAGGTCGTAAACTCTTGAGCTCGTGCAACAGGAATGGTGGTATTACGTGGAACGATTTTCTCAACCAATCCACCCATCGTTTCAATGCCTAACGATAGTGGAATAACATCCAGCAACAGCATCTCTGAGTCGGGTTTATTACCCGCAAGAATGTCCGCTTGAATACCAGCACCAATCGCTACAACTTCATCAGGGTTGATGCTTGTCAATGGTGAACGACCAAAGAACTCACCCACCATTTCACGAACCAGTAATGTGCGAGTAGATCCCCCAACCATCACCACTTCCAGAACATCATCGGTATCGACTTCTGCATCCTTTAATGCACGACGACATGACATCAGTGTTTTCTTAACTAACGGCTGAATCAGAGCTTCAAATTCTTGACGAGTAACCGCCCCTGTCCACCCTAGCACTTCAACATCAACACTTTCTTGTTCAGAGAAATCGATCTTGGCTTGAGTCGCTACGTTTAACACAATACGGTTGTGCTCGGCAGATAAAGGCGTCGTCAAACCGGCTTTTTCGATGAGGTAGTCAGCAAACAAATGGTCAAAATCATCACCGCCTAACGCCGAATCACCGCCCGTAGCTAAAACCTCAAAGACACCTTTTGATAAACGCAGAATCGAGATATCAAATGTACCGCCACCAAGGTCATAAACCGCAATGACACCTTCCTGTCCAGAATCAAGACCGTAAGCGATCGCAGCTGCTGTTGGTTCGTTCAGCAGTCGAAGGACGTGTAAGCCAGCTAGCTTAGCCGCGTCTTTGGTGCCCGCTCTCTGAGCATCATCAAAGTAGGCTGGAACAGTAATAACCACACCTGCAAGCTCACCACCTAATGTTTGCTCAGCTCGCTGACCTAAGGTTCTTAGAATGTCAGCAGAGACTTCTATTGGATTTTTGTCGCCGCTCGCGGTTTGAATGATAGGTAAACCACTGTCACTCGCTTTAAACTGGTACGGAGAGCTTGGGTAACGATTTTTAATATCTTCTAGAGAGCGACCCAGTAAGCGTTTTACGGAGATGATGGTGTTTACAGGGTCCACTTCTGCTTTCGCTTTAGCTGCGTAACCCACTTGAGGTGTATCTCCAGAATAGTTCACTACCGAAGGTAAGATACTCTGGCCATGTTCATCTTTTAATGTTGCAGCATCACCACTACGAACAGAAGCAACTAGCGAGTTAGTCGTACCTAAGTCGATACCAGCTGCAAGTTTATGCTCATGGGGTGCCGAGCTTTGACCCGGTTCTGCAATTTGAAGTAGTGCCATGGGTGGTCCTTTTTTTCACTAGCCGAGGAGTTTGTCTTCCACTAGTTCTATTTCGTTTTGAAGTTTGGCAATAAATTTTAACTTTCGGACTCGGTCAGCCGCTTGCTGCCAGTCTGAGTCATTAAGCTCCTGCTCTACAGCAGTCAGTTGCTGCTTAAACATTTTGCTCACTTTAGATTCAAAGTCGAACAGAGCTTCTTCAGGATCCGAGCTTACAGAAATCTCTTCAAGTTCCTCACGCAATTCCATTTGCTCCATAAGAAACATAGGGTCTTGCAGTGTTTGTTGTTCACCTCGAATCTCAACACCATTCTCCGCCAACAAGTACTCAGCGCGTGAGATTGGCTTTTTTAGCACTTGGTACGCATCGTTAATTTCAGCCGCTTTTTGTACCGCCATTAGACGATCTCGTTCTGAAGCCGTGGCAAAGTTATCGGGATGGAACTGTTTTTGAAGTTCACGGAACTGTGAAGAAAGAAGGCTACCATCCAGTTGAAACTGACTTGGTAGCCCAAATAATTCAAAGTAATTCATGGAGAGTTCGGTCCTTGGGAATAACCCTGTGGACCTGGACGCCCACAGGTACTATCAATTAAACGTTGAAGCTTTCACCACAACCGCATTCGCTTTTCGCATTTGGGTTATTAAATTCAAACCCTTCATTTAAGCCTTCTTTAACGTAATCCAATTCAGTGCCATCTAAATACACTAGGCTTTTTTGATCGATTATCACTTTTACGCCGTCGTGCTCAAACACTGAATCTTCTTCGTTAAGCTCATCAACAAACTCAAGTACATACGCCATTCCAGAACAGCCTGTCGTCTTCACACCCAAGCGTAAACCAATGCCTTTGCCTCGGTTTTCTAAGAATGTTCTAACGCGACTCGCCGCGGTTTCTGTCATTGTGATGGCCATACTGCACCCTAGTTTGTCTATATTGCGAATGGAATAGGAGGATTAACCTCCTATTATATACGGATTACTTATTGTTGGTGTTTTTTCTTGTAGTCAGCTACCGCTGCTTTAATTGCGTCTTCCGCTAGGATTGAGCAGTGTACTTTCACTGGTGGAAGTTCTAGCTCTTCTGCAATTTCAGCATTTTTAATCGCCGCAGCTTCATCAATGCTCTTACCTTTAACCCACTCAGTAACTAGTGAGCTAGATGCAATCGCACTACCACAACCGTATGTTTTAAACTTCGCATCTTCAATAATACCTTCAGGTGTTACTTTGATTTGAAGCTTCATTACGTCGCCACACGCAGGAGCGCCAACCATGCCGCTACCTACCGATGGGTCTTCTTTGTCAAATGAACCAACGTTACGTGGGTTCTCGTAGTGATCAATTACTTTTTCGCTGTATGCCATGATAATTTACCTCGAATCCTCTATCTATTTCCTGGGAATAACCTGCGATTAGTGGTGTGCCCACTCAACCGTATCTAGGTCAATTCCTTCCTTGTACATATCCCATAGAGGAGACATGTCGCGCAGTTTAATCACTGCAGTACGAATCTGTTCAATTGCGTAGTCAATTTCTTCTTCTGTCGTAAAACGACCAAATGAGAAACGAACTGAACTGTGTGCTAACTCATCATTTAGGCCAAGAGCACGCAGTACATATGATGGCTCTAGACTTGCTGATGTACATGCGCTGCCAGAAGAAACCGCTAGGTCTTTAAGCGACATAAGCAGTGACTCGCCTTCAACGAATGCGAAGCTAACATTTAAGTTATGCGGTACGCGCTGTTCTAAATCACCGTTTACCGTCACAGCTTCGAGATCTTTCACGCCGTCAAGTAAGCGGTTACGTAGTGCTAGTGCATGGTCGAAGTCTTTTTTCATCTCTTCTTTAGCGATGCGGAAAGCTTCACCCATACCAACAATCTGATGAGTCGGTAGAGTACCTGAACGGAAACCACGCTCATGACCACCACCGTGCATTTGAGCTTCCAAACGAATGCGAGGCTTACGGCGTACGTATAGAGCACCAATGCCTTTAGGACCGTAAATCTTGTGCGCTGACATAGAAATTAGGTCAATCTTCATTTCTTGAACGTCGATTGGTAGTTTGCCAGCAGACTGTGCAGCATCTACATGGAAAATGATCTTACGCTCACGGCATAGTTCACCGATTGACGCGATGTCTTGAATCACACCAATCTCGTTGTTTACATGCATGATAGAAACAAGAACCGTGTCTTCGCGCATTGCAGCTTCTAGCTTTTTAAGATCGATAAGGCCGTTTGATTCAGGCTCTAGGTAAGTCACCTCAAAACCTTCACGCTCAAGTTGACGGCATGGATCTAGAACTGCTTTATGCTCTGTCTTACAAGTAATGACATGCTTGCCTTTCTTCGAATAGAAATGAGCAGCACCTTTAATAGCAAGGTTATCTGACTCAGTTGCACCCGAAGTAAATACGATTTCACGTGGATCTGCATTTAGTAGATCAGCGACTTGCTCGCGAGCAGTATCTACCGCTTCTTCTGCCTGCCAGCCGTAACGGTGTGAACGTGATGCTGGGTTGCCAAACGTACCGTCCATAGTCATGTACTGAACCATTTTTTCAGCTACACGAGGATCAACAGGACAGGTCGCTGAATAATCTAAATAAATAGGCAGTTTCATTCTCTACTCCAATGTAACAGGCAAACCGCTTAAGAGCGGACGTTAACACCGATGGGTGCGGTGTTTGTATTTTTATTAGCAAACCCATGATTAACGGCAAGATCGAGATCTTGTCGATCTGAAATTTCGATGACTTCGTTGTCTTTCATCAACTCACCTAACGTGATGTTGTTTAAGAAGTCACTGATACGTGAACTTAAATCTCGCCACAAGGTATGGGTAAGACAGCGTGAACCGCCTTGACAATCTCCCTTACCATTACATTTGGTAGCATCAACAGATTCGTCCACTGCTGCGATCACTGTACCGATCGCAATTGAATATGCATCTTCACCTAGGCGGTAACCACCACCCGGTCCACGCACACTCGCAACTAAACCAGCTTTACGTAACTTTGAGAAAAGCTGCTCTAGATAAGATAATGAAATACCCTGACGCTCTGAAATATCAGCCAGAGGCACTGGGTTTTGCTGTGAGTGCAGAGCCACATCTAACATGGCTGTCACTGCGTATCTTCCTTTAGATGTAAGTCTCATATAACACCATATCCACACCGTTTATGTGGTATGAATTCTTTCATACCTGAGTAAAACGGTCAAGTATTTAATTGACTAAATTACTCAGGTATTTATCCATAGTCACATTATGGTTATAGACTACTGAGAGATACGCTTCTCTATCGCGGTAAGCACACCACGTAGAATATTTAATTCTTGTGCTTCCGGCCTTGCGCGGTTGAACAAACGTCGTAGTTTATTCATTACTTTGCCTGGCTGTTCTTCACTGATAAATTGGGTATCCTTTGCCACTTTTTCAAGGTGTGCAAAAAACAATTCCAACTCTTTGTGTCTTGGGTACTCTAACTCTTCTTGCTTGGCGTACTGACTTTGCTCACGCTCTAAATACGCCATACGTATTTCATAGCTTAACGTCTGAACTGCCATTGCTAAGTTGAGTGAACTGTATTCAGGGTTGGCGGGGATACACACGTGATAATGACAAGTTTGAAGCTCATCATTTGTCAGCCCTGTACGTTCGCGACCAAATACTAGTGCAACGGGCGAGTTTTGACCCTCAGAGACAAATTTTTCACCGCATTCTCTAGGTTCAAGCATCGGCCACTCTAACGTGCGCGAACGTGCGCTAGAACCGACGACTAATGCACAATCAGCAACCGCTTCATTTAAATCACCTACAATTGTGGCATTTTGTGCAATATCGGCTGCTCCTGCGGCCAAAGCAATAGCCTGTTCATCAACGCTACACTGAGGATCAACGAGAACAAGATTCGATAAGCCCATAACTTTCATTGCACGAGCCGCTGAACCGATGTTGCCAGAGTGAGATGTCCCAACGAGGACAACTTTTACGTTGTTGAGCATTAATGATTTCCAAGAGTAAAATTCGAGCCGCAAGATAGTACCATATACCTGAGTAAAATGGTCAGACCCTTTTCGCGATTAAAACTGAAAGTGCAAAAATTAACCACTTCCATTTAGCTATTTATCTGGTATACTGCCGCCCGTTTTTCTGTTCTTTAACATCCGTTGGGAAATTAGTATGCATCCAATGCTTAATATCGCTATTCGTGCTGCACGAAAAGCTGGCAATCATATTGCTAAATCTTTAGAAAATGTTGAGAAGATCGAATCTACTCAAAAAGGCACGAATGACTTTGTTACTAACGTAGACAAAGAAGCGGAAACTATGATCATCGATACAATCAAGGCTTCGTACCCTGATCACAGTATCGTTGCTGAAGAAAATGGCGTCATCGAAGGTAAAGACCAAGACGTTCAATGGATCATCGACCCACTGGATGGCACAACAAACTTTGTTAAAGGTTTACCTCATTTCTCTGTATCTATCGCTGTTCGCATTAAAGGCAAAACAGAAGTAGCGTGTGTATACGACCCAATGCTAAATGAACTATTCACTGCACAACGTGGTGCTGGTGCTCAGCTAAACAACGCTCGTATCCGTGTTAAGCAACTTAAAGACCTTCAAGGCACAGTTCTAGCAACTGGTTTCCCATACAAACAGAAGCAACACTCTGAATCTTACCTAAAGATCATGTCTGCTCTATTCGTAGACTGCGCTGACTTCCGTCGCACTGGCTCTGCTGCTCTGGACCTATGTTACCTAGCTGCTGGCCGCGTTGATGGCTTCTTTGAGCTTGGCCTAAAGCCATGGGACATCGCAGCGGGTGAATTGATTGCTCGCGAAGCTGGCGCTATCGTTACTGACTTTGCTGGCGGTACTGAATACATGAAATCTGGTAACGTAGTTGCGTCAAGCGCGCGCGGCGTTAAAGGCATGCTTAAACACATCCGTGAAAACGGTAACGAAGCAATCCTGAAGTAATTATCTGTACAGCTGATATTTTAAAAACCACTCAATAGAGTGGTTTTTTTATATCTAAAATAACCTGTAGAGTTACGTCTGTTAACGCAAGAACCTCAGCTCGAATAACCGTTATTGCATAGCCACTTTGTTCATTACGACGAATTCAGCACACCAGAGCTGCAAGGCGGTCGTTCGATTGAACTTAGATAAACTCGCTTCAGCTCTACAACGGCCATCACACCTCTCCGAACCATTGGAATCAACAGCCACACCGAGAGCCCATTAGCACAATGTAAGAACGCCAAATGGCAGGGGTGGAGAGATTCGAACTCCCAACACGCGCATTTTTTTGGTATCGGTGGAATCCGCTGCTTTGTCGATACAAGCATGAGAAAGCAAAAAGGCTCTAGTCTTTCGACTAGAGCCTTCTTAAGTAT
>NZ_JBNJOF010000037.1:0-19089 GCF_050113875.1 Vibrio sp. TRT 1302
GACACTAGCTCAGTTGGTAGAGCGCAACCTTGCCAAGGTTGAGGTCACGAGTTCGAACCTCGTGTGTCGCTCCAAATCTCCTTCAAATGACAAGCTCGTTTGAATAGACCTTTAAGGTCACCGCTCTTTAGCTAATGCTGCGAAGCATGAACCCCAAATTTGTAAAAAGTCCTCCTAGTACTAGGTGGGCGTTTTTATGTCTCAACTAAAAATCTCAGCATACCTATGCTCAGGGAATCACTATAGCAAACACCATGTAGGCTAGGTCTCTACGCATTCGTCAACAGAGTTATCCACAGTTTTGCTAATGTGGATAAGTTGGTGGGTAACCTGATTTTTCACTATGTATAAAGCTTGACTAAAACGATCTTTTTGCTTAAAGAGGATTCTGTAAATTGATGAGTTCTTTTGTAAGTGATTGTTTTTTAAGTGATAAATGACAATTTCCATGGTTTGAACGAAGTGGGAAATAGATCATTAAGTCACTATTTTTTGATCCCAGTCATTTCCACACAATGTGATTAACTTCTTCACTTGTAAGAAAATGAGCATTCTCTCTTTATTTTTTCCACATTTCGTTTTTTAGAGCTAAATCAAGTTCTGAACCATAATGTTCGGCAAGCATTATGCATCTCTAGGCAATCCTTTCTCTACAATTCGAATTAGTCTAGCCAACTTATTGGATGCAGATGGAAGTTGCGATTGTTGCTGAGCCAATGCCCAGTGGATATGCGTATCTAAAACATCGCTCAAGCCGATACGCTGCTGGAGAGCGTCGACAATTGCTGACGAATAAGGCGCATTACCCATCGCGATAGAGAGATTGCGCATCCATTGAAGATGACCAATACGGCGGATCGCGGAACCTTCCATATTTTTGAGAAAGGTTGCCTCATCCCAAAGAAAGAGCTCCGTGAGGTCAGCTTTTTTTAATGCCTCTCTACGATGAAAGTCTTCCTGATGAGTGAGTTCAGCGAATCGGTTCCAAGGACAGACCAATTGACAGTCATCACAGCCGTAAACTCTATTTCCCATTGCCTGACGAAATTCTTCCGGAATCACACCATCGTATTCGATCGTGAGATATGAAATGCAGCGTCGAGCGTCGACAACGCCATCGTCGATAATGGCTTGTGTCGGGCATGAGGTAATGCAGGACTGACACTTGCCACATTGTTCAGCACTAGGTTGATCAACGGGCAGTGGCAGGTCGATGAGTAACTCTCCAAGAAAAAACCATGAGCCACAATCTTTATCTAGGATGAGGGAATGCTTACCAGCCCAACCTAATCCGGCTTTTTGCGCCAAGGGCCTTTCGAGTATTGGGGCAGAGTCTACGAATGGGCGATACCCGAACTGACCCACTTCTTGCTCTATTTTTTGGCCTAGTTTTTTAAGCTGGTTGCGGATAAGTTTGTGGTAGTCGCGTCCAAGAGCATAACGACTGACATAAGCTTGTGTTGGATCGGATAAGTTTGATGCAAATTGTGCCTCAGGAGGGAGATAGTCCATTCTGACCGAGATAACACGAATTGTGCTGGGCAAGAGTTCGCTTGGACGAGCTCTCATCATGCCGTGACGAGCCATCCAGTCCATTTCACCGTGATAACCAGCATCTAACCATTTTTGTAGCGCCGCTTCATGCTCGGAAAGATCGACGTCGCAGATCCCTACTTTTTGGAAGCCGAGTTCTTGGCCCCAACTTTTGATCTTGTCTGCGAGCGCTTGGTAGTTCATGCTGGTGTGTTCCTGATTAAGGGGGCAGGATCTTAACGGATCTTATATTTAGGATCTAGCTGGTAAAAAAAGAAAAACGGCAAGAAATTGCTGATTTTTCGTTTTACTTACACAAGAGCTCTTGTCTCTCAAATCCAACCCAGTTTACTATTCCTGTTATTTTAGATTTTATATAGTCACAGCGTAGAGATTGATCTTGATGACCACCAAACAATTTGCCCTTACAGATGAACAGGCCACGATTCAATTAGGTACCGCACTGGCACAGTTGTGTTCTCAGCAAACCACTATTTATCTGCATGGTGATTTGGGGGCAGGCAAAACAACCTTTAGTCGTGGTTTTGTGCGTGCGTTGGGTCATCAGGGGAATGTAAAAAGCCCTACCTATACCTTGGTTGAGCCTTACCAGCTTGATCAATGGCAAGTTTATCATTTTGATCTTTATCGCCTTGCTGATCCTGAAGAACTTGAGTTCATGGGGATCCGTGATTATTTCACCCCTGATGCTATCTGCCTTGTGGAATGGCCAGAAAAAGGACAAGGCTTGTTGCCTGACGCCGATCTTGATATCGATCTTCGTTACGATGGTGAGGCACGAGTCGTTCAACTCACGGCAAATAATCCCTATGGAAGTCAATTATTAGAACAGTTGGAGTTATGTTGAAGAGCCGTTTATTAAGAGCTGTATTTTTTCCACTTTTTGTTGCTCTTACTCTTTTCTCCGGTTTTAGTTTCGCGAATGCTCTTGAGGGCATTCGCGTTTGGCCATCTCCAGATGAGACAAGAGTTGTTATAGATTTAAAATCTGAAGCTGACTTCAGTTACTTTACGCTTTCCAGTCCAGAGCGGTTAGTGGTGGACCTCAAGCAGACCACGCTGAGTACTAAGTTACCACTTACTATTTCTGATAGTCCGGTACTGAAAAAAATACGCCAAAGTTCCCCTCCAGAAAAAGGCACCTACCGCTTAGTGTTTGAACTTAAGCGTAAAGTGAATCCTCAGTTATTTAAGCTGGCACCGACACCCGGTGGGCAGTATGGTCATCGCTTAGTGATTGATATGCCACATGACAGTTCTGGCGCGTCAGCACCTGCAACGACACCAACCAACAGCAAAACGACGGTCAGCCGAGATGCGTCTCAGTTACTTGGCACGGCCGACATTGTGGTTGCTATTGATGCGGGTCACGGTGGTGAAGACCCTGGCTCGATTGGTCCAACAAAAAAATATGAGAAACACGCGACTTTAGCCGTTTCGAAGAAGGTGGCTGCGCAAATCAATGCTGTTCCAGGCATGAAGGCGGTATTAACTCGTGGGGGGGATTATTACGTCAATCTGAATAAGCGTTCGGAGATTGCACGTAAAAATAAAGCGCACCTCTTAGTGTCAATTCACGCCGATGCATTTCACTCTCCTCAACCTAGAGGTGGCTCAGTCTTTGTTCTGAATACACGCCGTGCAAACTCGGAAATTGCTCGCTGGGTAGAGAATCATGAGGAGCAGTCACAACTGCTTGGTGGCGCTGGTGAAGTATTGGCTAAGAATAATAATGATAAGAATGTCAGTCAGACGCTACTGGATTTGCAATTTAGCCATTCTCAGAAAGAGGGCTTTAAGGTAGCCACTAAGATTCTGAGTGAAATGACCCGTTCGGGGATCTATCTGCATAAGAAAGACCCAGTTAATGCGAGTCTTGCGGTATTAAAGTCACCAGACATCCCTTCTGTACTGGTTGAGACAGGGTTTATTTCTAACCCAACAGAAGAAAAACTCCTCTTTCAACGCAGTCATCAGGATAAGTTAGCTCAAGCTTTAGCGAAGGCTATAGTCCAGTATTTTGAGGCCAATCCGCCGGAAGGTACTCTGTTTGCGAACCGTGGGAAAGCGATCAAGCATAAAGTGTCTCGTGGTGAGTCATTGTCTGTTATCGCCAACAAGTATGGCACTTCAACTCAAGCGATCATGCAGGCGAATAAGCTCAAGAGCAGTAGCTTAGCGATAGGACAAATCCTGACGATTCCTGGGGCTAGCACATCAATTACTGTACCAGAGATTAAGAATCCTATTGAGACTAAAACACTGACACACGTTGTTCAGCGTGGTGAGTATCTAGGTAAAATTGCCACCAAATACAAGGTGTCGGTTGATGCGATTAAGCGAGAGAACAGTCTTAAATCAGACACGCTTAAGTTGGGTCAAAAACTCAAGATCACAGTGAGCTTGAAAGATCAGCCGCTGCGTAAGCACACGGTAAAACGTGGTGAGTTCCTTGGTAAGATTGCCAGCAATTATGGTGTGAGTGTTGCCAGTCTTCGCGAAGCGAACAACTTACGTTCTGATCAACTCGCGGTGGGTCAGGTACTCATTATCCCACGCAACTAAAGATTAAGTAGCCAATATGACGATTAGAATTCTTCCAGCTCGTTTAGCGAACCAGATAGCAGCTGGCGAGGTGGTAGAAAGACCAGCTTCTGTGGTGAAGGAGCTGGTTGAAAACAGCTTAGATTCAGGCGCTACACGCATCGATATCGATATCGAAAAAGGTGGAGCTAAGCTGATTCGTGTTCGTGATAATGGTAAAGGAATCGTCAAAGAGGAACTCGGTCTTGCTTTAAGTCGACATGCGACTTCCAAGATCCATACCCTTGACGATCTTGAAGCGATCATCAGTCTAGGGTTTCGCGGTGAGGCTTTGGCTAGTATCAGCTCTGTCGCACGTCTAACTCTAACCTCTCGTCCCGCCACTCAGGAGCAAGCTTGGGCTGCATACAGTGAGGGGCGAGATATGCAAGTGAAGCTTCAGCCTGCAGCTCATCCGATTGGTACCTCGGTTGAAGTGCTGGATCTTTTCTTCAATACTCCTGCTAGGCGTAAATTCCTTCGCACCGAAAAAACCGAATTTACGCATATTGATGAGTTACTTAAACGCATAGCGTTGAGTCGATTCGACGTTACGATCAACCTCAGACATAACGGTAAACTGGTCAAGCAGTACCGTGCTGCGAAGACAGAAGCTCAGGCAGAGAAGCGCATAGCGGCAGTTTGTGGCAATAGTTTTGTACGCAATATGCTTAAGATAGAGCTTGAGCATCAAGGACTGAAACTGCATGGTTGGATAACCACTCCTGAAGGTGCAAGGCAGCAAAGCGATCTACAGTATTGCTACGTAAATGGGCGGATGATGAGAGACAAGTTGATCAATCATGCTATCCGTCAGAGTTATGAAACCAGCCTACGACCAGATCAATTTGCAACTTACGTACTGTTTATTGAACTCGACCCGCATCAAGTCGATGTCAATGTACACCCTGCAAAGCATGAAGTACGTTTTCATCAAGCTCGTTTAGTTCACGATTTTATCTATCAGGCTCTAAGTGATGCGCTGGCACAAAGTGCATACATCGACAAGCCTCAGCATGCGGCGTCCGCATTTCATTCTGAATCTGAACAAGATCCTGCATCGCAAAGTGAATTGTTGGAGGCAGGGGTATCTCAACAAGAGTATCAGGCGATTGAAGCCATTCCTTCGTATCCAGGCAAGGCAGACTACCAAAGCCAACGAGATTCGTTACGTGAATCTCCACCCCGCAATGAGTGGCATGAGTCCAGATCGGAGCCAAAACCTCGAGTTACTGAGCGATACAGTGAGCCTGCGCCTAGCAGGCAAGAAGTGAAGGCGTATCAAGAGTTATTGAAGACTCCAGAGTTCCACTCAGAACATACGGAGAATCAAACGTCCGTTCAGAATCCTACTGAACCAATGAGTGGTGATACGGTCGAAACACTGGGCAAAGCGATTTCTATTGCGCAAGGTCGTTATCTGGTCATGGGAGATAAGTCTGGAACTTGCTTGGTGAACTTAGCAAAAGCGGAATGGCTTCGTATTAATGGTCAGTTGGCGACGCTCCATGGGCCGTTGAAAAGCCAACCTTTACTGGTTCCACTGTCGCTAAAGTTGGATCCAGAGCTTTTGCAGGTGGCAGAGCGCTTGGACTCGGTACTGAAAAAGTTTGGAATTGAGCTTAAGACACGCAGCAATAAAGCGCTAATGGTGATGGGAGTACCTCAACCATTAAGGCAACAAAACTTACAACAACTGGTTCCAGATCTGCTATCTTACGCCGCTTCGTATATCGCGACATCGAATTCGCTCAGCGATCCTCAGATCGCAAGTTGGTTAAGTGATCGCATTACTCAAGTGAAAAGCGACTACACTTTGTCGGAAGCAATTCAGATCATCGCTGATCTCGAACAGTTATGGCAAGATCGGCTTCCATTGGGTGACAAGACGTTTGTTAGACCCGTTGATTTTTCTGCAACGATTGCAGCATTTTAGATATGAATAACAGTGAATTACCGTTGGCTCTGTTTTTGATGGGGCCAACCGCATCAGGCAAGACTGATCTCGCAATACGTTTGCGAAAAAAATTTCCAGTAGAGATCATTTCTGTTGATTCAGCTTTGATCTATAAAGGTATGGATATTGGCACGGCAAAACCGGATGCCAATGAACAGCAGCAAGCACCACATCGTTTGATTGATATTTTAGATCCAAGTGAATCGTATTCGGCGGCGGATTTTCGCCGAGATGCATTAAAGGAAATGAACGATATTGTAGAACAAGGCAAGATCCCACTCTTAGTGGGTGGCACTATGTTGTACTACAAAGCGTTGTTGGAAGGTTTATCACCTCTGCCTGCTGCTAATCCTGAAATCCGTCAGCAGATTGAGCAAGAAGCATTGGCTCAAGGTTGGGATAAGCTCCACTCTCAACTGAGAGAGATTGATCCTGTCTCAGCTGAGCGAATCCACCCGAATGATCCACAAAGGTTATCAAGGGCATTGGAAGTTTATCGAATTTCAGGTAAAACTCTAACTGAGCTGACTCAAACCAAAGGTGATAGCCTGCCGTTTAGAGTTAAACAGTTTGCAATAGCTCCCAAGGAAAGGGCTGAACTCCATCGTCGGATAGAGCTTCGCTATGAAAAGATGATTGAAGCAGGGTTTGAAGAAGAGATGCGAGCTCTATATGCTCGCGAAGATCTTCATCCTGATCTTCCGTCAATTCGTTGCGTTGGTTACAGACAGATGTGGGACTATTTGGATGGGAATTGCACGTTAGATGACGCCATCTTTAAGGGCGTATGTGCAACCCGCCAGTTGGCCAAGCGACAGATTACCTGGTTACGCAGCTGGGATAATTTAACTTGGTTAGATAGTGAAAACATTGAACAAGCACTAGAAACTGTTTCAAATGCAATAGCATCTGAAGGTTTTAGCTGTGTATAATGTGATCGCTTTTGCGTGAATTTACCCTGTAAAGGATCTGTTACTTGAAATTTCGGTCTAAAGCCGTCATAACAGGTAGCGACAGGGTGTTATTTTATTCGTTTAGCTCAGAGCAAAGGTCGCATATTTTAATGCAGCGCACCACTAGCTAAATAACTAAAACAAAATTACAAAATAAGGAAAATAAAAATGGCTAAGGGGCAATCTCTACAAGACCCATTCTTAAATGCATTACGTCGTGAACGTATTCCTGTATCAATCTACCTTGTAAACGGAATTAAACTGCAAGGTCAGATCGAATCATTTGATCAATTTGTTATCTTGCTGAAAAACACAGTTAACCAAATGGTGTACAAGCACGCAATTTCTACGGTAGTTCCTGCTCGTCCAGTGAGCCACCATAGTGGTGAACCGCGCCCACAAGGTGATCGTCAGCAAGACAAATCAGAAGATTAATTCTCTGAATTACCCAATTAGTTTTTAAGGAGTTGATTGCTTGTTTGACCGTTATGAAGCCGGTGAGCGAGCCGTACTTGTTCATGTCAACTTCACGCAAGAAGGGGAGTGGGAAGATCTCAGTGAGTTTGAGATGCTGGTCTCTTCAGCTGGCGTATCTGCGTTACAAGTTGTAACAGGCAGTCGTCAGTCACCACACCCTAAATACTATGTCGGAGAGGGTAAGGCTCAGGAGATTGCACAAGCGGTGCAGCTTTCTGATGCTGATATTGTGATTTTTAATCACGCCCTCTCTCCTGCCCAAGAACGTAACCTAGAAGCGTTGTGTAAATGTCGAGTTTTGGATCGCACAGGTTTGATCCTAGATATTTTTGCTCAACGTGCCCGCACCCACGAAGGTAAGCTTCAAGTTGAACTTGCACAGCTACGCCATATCTCTACTCGATTGATTCGTGGTTGGACACACCTTGAAAGACAAAAAGGTGGTATTGGTTTACGTGGACCAGGTGAAACTCAGTTAGAAACTGACCGACGTTTATTGCGTGTTCGTATTAAGACCATACTTCGCCGTTTAGAAAAAGTGGCGAAGCAACGTGAGCAAGGTCGCCGAGCTAGAAATCGAGCGGAAATCCCGACTGTCTCTTTGGTGGGGTATACCAACGCAGGTAAATCTACTTTATTTAACCGAATTACCTCAGCGGGTGTTTACGCGGCAGATCAGTTATTTGCCACACTTGACCCCACGCTACGTAAAATTGAGTTAAATGATGTTGGTCCAGCGATTTTGGCGGATACCGTAGGTTTTATTCGTCATCTTCCGCATGATCTTGTTGCTGCCTTTAAAGCAACACTGCAAGAAACTCAAGAAGCTGACATTTTGTTACATGTTGTTGATGCCAGCGATGACCGTTTTCGTGAGAATATCCAAGCTGTTCATATAGTGTTAGAAGAAATCGATGCCCATGAGGTGCCATCTCTTCTGGTGATGAACAAAATTGATAATCTCGAAGACCAGAAACCAAGAATCGAACGTGATGAAGAGGGTGTACCTCGCGCCGTTTGGGTTTCTGCAATGGAAGGCATCGGTATTGAACTGCTGTTTGAGGCGTTGAAAGAGCGTCTTGCTAGCCAGATGGTTCAATATCAATTGCGAATTCCGCCACAACACCAAGGGCGAATTCGTAGTACATTCTTCCAAATGAAATGTATTCAACGAGAAGAATATGACCAGGATGGTAACTTGTTGATTGATGTTCGCATGCAACAGGTGGATTGGTCTAGACTTGAAAAAAGAGAAGGGGCAGTTTTACGTGACTTTATAGTTACTTAAATGACTGCTACAGTATAACGTCATATCAAATGATGGAGCTTTCTAATGGCGTGGAATGAGCCTGGTAATAATAACGGCAACAATGGCCGCGATAATGACCCTTGGGGGAATAATAATCGTGGTAACAAAGGTGGCCGTGATCAAGGACCGCCAGACTTAGACGAAGTATTTAATAAACTGAGTCAGAAACTGGGTGGAAAGTTTGGTGGTAAAGGTGGTAAAGGTTCGTCTATCGGTGGCGGCGGTGCACTAGGTTTTGGTGTCATTGCTATCATCGCGATAGCAATTTGGTTCTTTGCTGGCTTTTACACTATTGGTGAAGCTGAGCGTGGTGTTGTGCTACGTCTAGGTAAGTATGACCGTGTGGTCGATCCAGGCTTGAACTGGCGCCCTCGCTTTATTGATGAGTATGAAGCGGTCAACGTACAGGCAATTCGTTCATTACGTTCATCTGGTCTAATGCTGACGAAAGATGAAAACGTTGTGACGGTTGCAATGGACGTTCAGTACCGTGTAGCTGACCCATACAAGTATCTATACCGCGTGACAAACGCAGATGATAGCTTACGCCAAGCTACAGATTCTGCTCTACGTGCGGTTGTTGGTGACGCATTGATGGATAGTATCCTGACAAGTGGTCGTCAACAGATTCGTCAAAGCACACAGGAAACGTTGAATTCGATTATCGATAGCTACGATATGGGTGTGGTTCTTGTTGACGTCAACTTCCAGTCAGCTCGTCCGCCAGAGCAAGTAAAAGACGCATTTGATGATGCAATTGCGGCTCGAGAAGATGAAGAGCGTTTTGAACGTGAAGCAGAAGCTTACCGCAACGACATCTTGCCGAAAGCGACGGGTCGTGCAGAACGTTTGAAGAAAGAGGCACTTGGTTACTCTGAGCGTGTTGTTAACGAAGCGCTAGGTCAGGTTGCTCAGTTTGAGAAACTGCTACCAGAATACCAAGCAGCACCAGAAGTTACTCGTAACCGTCTGTATCTAGATACAATGGAAGAAGTTTACAGCAGTACTTCTAAGGTTCTGATTGATTCTGAATCAAGCGGTAACTTACTGTACTTGCCGATCGATAAGTTAGCGGGTGAAGCGCAAACTCAAACAAACCGTAAGGTGAAGGAAACTTCAGCTTATGACCAGATTGAGCTTGAATCTCAGCAATCCGATAGCACTTCAGACTCTCAATCTCGTTCAACTGGTTCACGTCAAGGGAGATATTAAGAATGCGTAAGTTAATGATCCCTGTATTAGTTGTAACAATTGCTCTACTGCTGATGTCAGTATTTGTGATTCAAGAGGGTGAACGTGGTTTGGTTATTCGATTTGGTCGTGTTTTAGATGACAACGGCGTATCGAAAATTTACGAACCTGGCCTCCATTTTAAGATGCCACTGTTTGACCGTGTTAAAACGTTAGACGCTCGTATCCAAACAATGGATGGTCGTTCAGACCGCTTCGTAACGTCAGAGAAAAAAGACGTTATCATCGATACCTACGTGAAGTGGCGTATTGAAGACTTCGGTCGTTTTTATCTAACAACGGGTGGCGGTAACGTGTTGACTGCTGAAGCACTTTTAGAGCGTAAAGTAACAGACGTACTCCGTTCTGAGATTGGTGCTCGCGAAATCAAGCAAATTGTATCGGGTCCACGTAATAACGACGTGTTACCAGACAGTGCTGATAGCGAAGAAGTGACGACTGAAGCGGCAAAAGAAGCGTTAGAGATTGATGGTGAGCGCGACAAGATCATGGCCAATGTACTGGAAGGTACACGTGATAGTGCGCTGACTGACCTTGGTGTTGAGATCGTTGATTTCCGTATGAAGAAAATCAACCTACCTGACAACATCAGTGATTCAATCTACAAACGTATGCGTGCAGAACGTGAGTCGGTTGCTCGTAAGCACCGTTCTCAAGGTCGTGAGCGTGCAGAGGTTATTCGTGCTCAGGCTGAGCTAGAAGTGGCAACAGTTCTTGCTGAAGCAGATAAAACAGCGCGTGTTACACGCGGTGAAGCCGATGCGAAAGCTGCGAAAATTTACTCTAGTTCGTACAATAAAGATCCTGAGTTTTTCAGCTTCTTACGCTCTCTGAAGGCTTATGAGAAATCGTTCAGTGAGAAGAGTGATATTCTGGTATTGGATCCTAAGAGTGAATTCTTCCAATACATGAATAATGCTGCTGGCGCACCGTCAAAGTAAGATTCATTAAGTAACAAAAAGGCTCCGATATACGGAGCCTTTATTTTTTCATGAGGACAATGATGTTGAATGCACTCTGGTTAGCTTTTGGTTTAGTCTTGATTGTCGAAGGATTAGGCCCGTTACTCGCCCCAAAAGGATGGCGAAACATGGTCGCTCAATTGAGCGAACAACCCGATAATCAATTGCGTAGAATTGGGGGCTGTTTAGTGGTTGCTGGAGCCGTGATCGCCTACGTCTTTGGCTAGCTAATTCTCAATAATGAGGTGGTGGCGTCTCTTGTGAAGGGTCGGCAAGATTTGAAGAATCGATATTCTTCACCTTTCCTACAACATACTTCATTTGATCTTGCATCTTGGTTATCAGCAATTGTTGCTGACTCAAGGCATCGTTAAGTTCTTCGATCGTTTGTTCTTGAAACGCCAACTGACACTCTAAGTCGTTGACGCGGCTTTCTAGCTGTTCAACTCGCTGCTCTGTCATCACTAATAATCCACATTCCAAGCTTGGGCAATACCAGCCGAGGTTCCCGAAATAACACGGTTTTGGCTGTCAAAGGCTGCATCATACACCACTGCGCGAGGAGGGCGAGTATCTTTTAGTGGTTCCGCTTCAAATCCATCGACCCGTTTGCCACTTTGTGTACTCCATACCATGACTCTACTCGAAGGCGTTCCGGTCACAAGATACTGACCATCATCGGAAAATCGAGCCGTAGAAAAGATAAGTTGTCGTGAGAAGCTACTTAGAGACGAGAGCGCCTTTCCTGTGCTGAGATCCCATACAATCGCCTGATTGCCGCCATCAGAAGTGAATGCATAATTGCCATCTCTATGCAAAGCAACACGGTTGATTCGCTGTTCATGCTCAAATGTTTTGAGTATTTGTCCTGTCTGTGTATCCCAAAGGTAGGCTTTGTAATCATTCCCCCCTGACAATGCGAAACGTCCATTTGGTGATAAAGCGACCGAATTAACTTTTTCATTATGAGCAAGGAACTCTAATCGGCGTCCGGTGACTAAGTTGACGTAGATGGCTTTGCCATTTGATAGACCAAGCAGCACTTGATCACCATTGCTGGCGATGTCGATATCCCTAATGAGTCCATCTGAGATAGACCATAAGCCTTGCGCTTGAGTCCATGCTAAATCCCAAACTGCAAAGTTAATTTGTGTTGCGGTAACAGCAAAACGGCCGTTGTCTGAGATTCTGATTCGAGAAACGGTACTTGATTGAGGGTCTTGTGGACCTAATGAGGCAAGCTGTTGACTTTCGGTAAGATCCCAAAGTACCAGTTGATGCTCCTTGGAATAGAGCAATGCAAAGCGTGCGTCTCGACTTAGCGCAAAACTGGTCGTTCCTTTAGGCTCAATCGTCCATCGTTGAGCGTCTTGGCTGGAGAAAAAGCAGCCATTTAACGCTGAAATGACAATGGTGATGAGTAGTGAGTTAAAAATAATACGCATTTGGTACCATTCTTCACCTAGTGTAGGTTTAAATACGACATATATTGGTTATATTGGTACAACATGCTCATGCACACCAGTGGAAATTCCATATTTGTGCGCAAAGACAAATGGTTAGCCATTATTGGAGAAATTAATGAAATCAATTTTTAAAGTGTCACTGCTTGCCGCAACGGTTGCGTTAGCTGTTGGCTGTCAGAAAGAAGAAGAACCAAAAACAGAAGCAGCACCAGCGGTTGAGCAAGTGCAAGCTGAGACGGGCAAACTTGTTCACTTCAAAACAGAAGATGACAAAGCTGCTTACGCTATCGGCGTTTCTTTTGCTAACTACTTGAGCACGAGCCTAGACAAGCCAAGCGAAATCGGCATTACGCTGAATAAGGATCTTGTGCTTAAAGGTATTGAGCACGTATTTGCTGGTAACCCAGAGCTTAATGAAGAAGAAACACGTGCAGCGTTAGAAGCTTTAGATAAGCGTGTTGCTGAAACAATGCAAAAGCAAGCGGCAGAAAAAGCCGCGGCAGCTAAGAAAGATGGCGACGCATTCCGTGTCGAGTTTGAAAAGCAAGATGGTGTAGTGAAGACTGAATCAGGTCTGCTATATCAAGTGTTGACTCCTGCAGAAGGCGAGAAACCGGCTGATACAGATACCGTTCAGGTTCATTACAAGGGCACTCTGATCGATGGAACTCAGTTCGACAGTTCTTACGATCGTGGCGAACCTGCAACTTTCCCGCTTAACCGCGTTATTCCTGGTTGGACTGAAGGTGTTCAGCTGATGTCTGTCGGCTCTAAATTTAAGTTCGTTATTCCACCAGAATTAGCTTACGGTGAACAAGATACACCGACGATTCCTGCAAACTCAACGCTAGTATTTGAAGTTGAGCTACTAAAAGTAGATAACGGCGAAGATGCGGCTCAATAGTTATTGAGTGCATTCCAATCGAAAGGTCTGACTTATGTCAGACCTTTCTTTTTTCTAACGTTTTGATAAACAGAGATGCTAATTTTTTTGTTCTAAATCACTAGATAGCCGCTTAGCTAGAGGTTCTCATCAAAATTTCTGATAAACTTACATCAATTTGTTGATTTATCGCTCTAAGGCTTAAAAAAGTGACAACTACAGAAACAGTAAACACGGATATGTTGCTCGAAATGGAATCTGTGAATGTGATGCCATTTAGTGAGCACGATAAAATCATTCTCAGATCATACGAAGCTGTTGTTGATGGAATCGCGAGCCTCATTGGCCCGTTTTGTGAAATTGTTCTTCACTCACTCGAAGATTTAAATACATCCGCGATCAAGATTGCCAACGGCGAAAACACGGGTCGTCAAGTGGGCTCTCCGATTACAGACTTAGCGCTTAAAATGCTTCGAGATATAGAAGGTTCTGAGCGCAACTTTTCTCGTTCTTACTTCACACGAGCAAAGGGTGGGGTGTTGATGAAGTCAATCACCGTGGCTATTCGCAATGGTGAAAATCGAGTGATTGGCCTTTTGTGTGTCAACGTTAACCTTGATGCGCCTTTCTCGCAGGTTCTTCAATCATTCATGCCAACGGAAGAAGCGAAACAAGCTGCGTCATCTGTGAACTTTGCTAGTGATGTTGAAGAGTTGGTCGACCAAACCGTTGAACGTACTATTGAAGAAATCAATGCGGATAAGTCGGTTTCGAACAACACCAAAAATCGTCAGATAGTTATGGAACTATACGACAAAGGCATTTTTGACATTAAAGATGCCATCAACCGAGTTGCTGATCGTCTCAATATCTCTAAGCATACGGTTTACCTATACATTCGTCAGCGTAAGACTGAGGATGAAGAAAGGTGAACGGCTTGACTTATACGTTGGTGGTTAATGGTTCCGTCTACGGTAGCCAATCAGCGCGTAGTGCATATCAATTTGCTCGGGCGGTTATCGAACAGGGGCACACTCTGGTTAGCGTATTCTTCTATCAAGATGGCGTAAATAACGGGAGTGCGTTAACTGTACCTGCGAATGATGAGTTTGACTTAGTCAAAGCATGGCAGAGTCTAGCGAATCAACATAGCGTGCGCCTCGAAACCTGCGTTGCGGCTGCGTTACGACGTGGAGTAGTGAGTCAGGATGAAGCGAATCTGCATGGCTTATCTCAAAGTAACTTAGCGGAAGGTTTCCAGCAGGCAGGGTTAGGTAGCTTGGCAGAAGCCATGTTAGTTCAAGATAGAGTAGTGCAGTTTTGAGCCAGTTAACTTATTTATTTCGTAGTGCGCCTCACGGTAGGTCCGCTGGTCGAGAAGGCGTTGATGCGTTACTTGCTGCGTCAGCGTATTGCGAAGACATCAGTGTTATTTTCAGTGGCGATGGGGTTTATCAGCTACTTCAAGGACAGCAGACGAGCGATATTCTTAGCAAGGATTACGCACCTATGCTGAAGCTGTTTGACCTCTACGACATAGAGCAAGTTTATGTGTGTGAATCGTCATTAGCTGAGCGTGGATTGCTTCAAGCGGATCTCGTCTTAGATGCTCAAAAGCTATCGCAAAGTGAGCTCGCCGCCCAGATTCACCAAGCCGGTAAGATCCTGACATTTTAGATAGTGGTATTACATGCTTCATATCGTTAAAACCATTCAGGCAATTGAAGAGGCAGTAAAGGTCTATACCCAAGGTGACCAGCTACTGCTAATCGAAGATGCCGTATACAGTGCAAATCCACAGCACAAAACCTATCCCCTTATTCAGGGGTTGAATATCGCTGTATTAAAAGCGGACGTTGATGCGCGTGGAATCGCTAACCGTATCAGCCCATCGGTACTCTTGGTTGACTATAGCGGGTTCGTCAATTTGACCGTTGAGTCTACTAATTCGATAACTTGGCAATAGCCAAATCATTCTCAGTCAAAGTGTCGCTGTGCTTTTACACATCGTAGGTAGAAGTTGAGCAAAAAAGATCCGTATATTTCTTGACACACCTCTCACTGCTGAATAGAATTTTGCGTCCCTAACTACCACTAGTGGTTAGGGATAGATTTTTCACAAAGCTTACTTTCAAGTAAATCAGGAGCTAGTTAATGGCAACTATTAACCAGTTGGTACGTAAGCCTCGTGCAAAGCAAGTTGTTAAAAGCAACGTGCCTGCACTAGAAGCGTGCCCACAAAAACGTGGTGTATGTACTCGTGTTTACACTACTACACCTAAAAAACCTAACTCAGCACTTCGTAAAGTTTGTCGTGTACGTCTGACAAACGGTTTCGAAGTAACTTCGTACATCGGCGGTGAAGGCCACAACCTTCAAGAGCACTCAGTTGTTCTAATCCGTGGTGGTCGTGTTAAAGACCTTCCAGGTGTGCGTTACCACACTGTTCGCGGCGCACTAGACTGTGCTGGCGTAAATGACCGTAAACAAGGTCGTTCTAAGTACGGTGTGAAGCGTCCTAAGTCTTAATGGAATCCGTTAAGTAAGGCCAAACACTAAATTATTTTTAATTTTTTGAAAAAACTGAAAAGTTTTGGATAAAACCTGAAGAAGACAACGGAGAAAATCCATGCCACGTCGTCGCGTCATTGGTCAGCGTAAGATCCTTCCAGATCCAAAGTTCAAATCTGAACTGCTGGCAAAATTCGTTAACATCCTAATGGTTGACGGTAAAAAATCTACTGCAGAGAAAATCGTTTACACTGCACTAGACACTATGGCTGAGAAATCTGGTAAAGATCACTTAGCTGTATTTGAAGAAGCTCTTGAAAATGTTCGCCCAGCGGTAGAAGTTAAATCTCGCCGTGTAGGTGGTTCAACTTACCAAGTACCTGTAGAAGTACGTCCGGTTCGCCGTAACGCACTTGCTATGCGTTGGTTGGTTGAAGCTGCGCGTAAGCGTGGTGAAAAATCTATGGCTCAACGCCTAGCTGCTGAAATGCTAGACGCGTCTGAGAACAAAGGTACTGCGGTTAAGAAACGTGAAGACGTTCACCGCATGGCTGACGCAAACAAAGCGTTCGCACATTACCGTTGGTAATACCTTTCAGCGCCGCGGGACTCCCCGCGGCTCTACTCTAGTTCCTATGCGCAAGCTTAGGAACTATTGCTATATCTAGGGCAAGCAAAAAGCGCCAGAAACAGGCTAAAGTCACTAGAGATAGCAATAGTCCCTAATTCAAGAGGATTCAATCGTGGCTCGTAAAACACCTATCGAGCGCTACCGTAATATTGGTATCGTCGCTCACGTAGACGCAGGTAAAACAACCACAAGTGAACGTATTCTGTTCTACACAGGTCTTTCTCATAAAATCGGTGAAGTGCACGATGGCGCTGCTACCATGGACTGGATGGAGCAGGAGCAAGAGCGTGGTATCACAATCACCTCAGCTGCGACTACAACTTTCTGGCGTGGTATGGAAGCGCAATTCCAAGACCACCGCATCAACATTATCGATACTCCTGGACACGTAGATTTCACTATCGAAGTAGAGCGTTCACTACGCGTACTTGATGGTGCTGTTGTTGTGTTCTGTGGTTCATCTGGTGTTGAACCTCAATCTGAAACTGTATGGCGTCAAGCTGACAAGTACCACGTTCCACGTATGGTATTTGTTAACAAGATGGACCGTGCAGGTGCTGACTTCTTACGTGTTATTGATCAAATCAAAAACCGTCTTGGTGCGACCCCTGTTCCAATCCAGCTTAACGTGGGTGCGGAAGAGAACTTCACAGGTGTTATCGACCTGATCAAGATGAAGATGATCAACTGGAACGAAGAAGATCAAGGTACAACCTTCACTTATGAAGAGATCCCAGCAGACATGCTAGAAATGGCAGAAGAGTGGCGCAACAACCTTGTTGAGTCGGCTGCTGAAGCGTCTGAAGAGCTGATGGATAAGTACCTTGAAGAAGGCGAACTGACTGAAGCTGAAATCAAACAAGCTCTACGTACTCGTACACTAAACAACGAAATCGTTCTTGCCACTTGTGGTAGTGCGTTCAAAAACAAAGGTGTTCAAGCAGTACTAGATGCGGTTGTTGAGTACTTACCTTCTCCGGTAGACGTTCCAGCAATCAAAGGTGTTGACGAAAACGACAATGAAGTTGAGCGTCATGCAGACGACAACGAACCGTTTTCAGCGCTGGCATTTAAAATTGCGACAGACCCATTTGTTGGCACGCTAACCTTTATGCGTGTTTACTCTGGTGTCGTGAACTCAGGTGATGCGGTTTACAACTCTGTTAAGCAGAAGAAAGAACGTTTTGGTCGTATTGTTCAGATGCACTCAAACAAGCGTGACGAAATTAAAGAAGTTCGCGCGGGTGACATTGCTGCCGCAATCGGTCTTAAAGACGTTACAACAGGTGATACGCTGTGTGATATTAACCACAAGGTTATTCTAGAGCGTATGGAATTCCCTGAGCCAGTTATTCAGATCGCAGTTGAGCCTCGCTCAGTAGCGGATCAAGAAAAAATGGGCATTGCTCTAGGTAAACTAGCAGCAGAAGACCCGTCATTCCGTGTCGAAACGGATGACGAAACAGGTCAAACTTTGATTTCTGGTATGGGTGAGCTTCACTTAGATATCATCGTTGACCGTATGAAACGTGAATTCAGCGTTGACTGTAATGTAGGTAAACCTCAGGTTGCTTACCGTGAGACTATCCGTGGTAGTGCGGAAGTTGAAGGTAAATTTGTACGTCAATCTGGTGGTCGTGGTCAGTACGGTCACGTATGGATCAAACTGGAGCCATCTGAACCTGGCGAAGGTTTTGTCTTTGTTGACGAAATTGTGGGTGGTGTTGTTCCTAAGGAATACATCAGCTCGGTATCGAAAGGTATCGAAGAGCAAATGAACAGTGGTGTTCTAGCGGGTTACCCAGTGCTAGATATTAAAGCAACACTATTCGATGGTTCTTACCACGATGTTGACTCTAACGAGATGGCGTTTAAGATCGCCGGCTCGATGGCATTCAAGAAAGGTGCACTAGAAGCGCAACCAGTTCTTCTTGAGCCAATGATGAATGTTGAAGTAACCACTCCAGAAGACTGGATGGGCGATGTTGTTGGTGATCTTAACCGTCGCCGCGGCATGATCTCAGGTATGGACGAGGGCGTGGCGGGTATTAAGATCATCCGTGCTCAAGTGCCTCTATCTGAGATGTTTGGCTACGCAACAGACCTACGCTCTGCAACTCAAGGCCGTGCGTCTTACTCTATGGAGTTTTACGAGTACGCTGAAGTACCGAAAAACTTTGCAGAGAAAATCATTGCAGACCGTGGTTACTAATAAATCGTCTTGAACTGAAAAAAAAGTCCAGCTTTTTTTAAAGATCAATGCGTCCAAATATTGCGCTGACTGGCGTTGGCGCATAAAATAGCAATTTCTGGCGCGTCTCGATCAATTCGGATCGTGGCGAATCATAACTAGGAAGGAACACGATCGTGTCTAAAGAAAAATTTGAACGTACTAAACCGCACGTTAACGTTGGTACTATCGGTCACGTTGACCACGGTAAAACAACTCTAACTGCTGCTATCTGTACTACTCTAGCTAAAGTGTACGGCGGTGAAGCGAAAGACTTCGCATCTATCGATAACGCTCCAGAAGAGCGTGAGCGCGGTATCAC
>NZ_JBNJOF010000038.1:0-8538 GCF_050113875.1 Vibrio sp. TRT 1302
CTTATCACATGGGTATATACAAAGCAGGAGACGATTCCCAGTGAAAATGAAATTTCTACGACTTAAAGACGTGATGTCACTAACAGGGTTAGGCCGCTCCACTATCTACAAGTTCATGGCTGATGAAACCGATTTTCCGAAGAGTGTCCCACTCGGTGGACGTGCCGTGGCTTGGGTCGAAAGTGAAATAGAGGAATGGATGGAGCAACGTCTAGCACTGCGAGACAACCAAGAATCCTTTCAGTAACACAAACATCAAATCACATCATCAACGGGGCGCTGGCTAAGCAAAGTCATGCGCCCTTTTTACAATTAGAGAGAGATAAAAAATGAGCTATTCAATTTACGTAGACGGCGCTGCACCAAACAACCAACACGGATGTACACGAGGTGGTATCGGGCTGGTGGTCATGGATGAAGACAATGAGATTGTTCATGAAGAGAGTTTTACCATCAATCGAAAAACCGACAATGCTGAGCTGGAACTACTGGCCTTAATTGAAGCGTTGGAATACGCAGAAGATGGGGACTTTATCTATTCGGACAGCGATTACTGTGTGAAAGGTTTCAACATTTGGATGGACGATTGGAAAGACCGAGGTTGGCGTCGAGCGGATAAGAAACCGGTTAAAAACCGCCAGCTTTGGCAACAAGTGGACGAGTTGAGTTCTAGGAAGTATGTCGAGGTATTTAAGGTCAAAGCACATTCGGGTATTGAAGGGAATGAAAGAGCTGACCTGTTGGCGGTTGAAGCGGCGGAAGCTGACTAATACAAGAATTCATAGTTTGGGAGGGTAGCACCTCTCAAGCTATGCCCTATTTTTGTTTGGGCTAAGTTGGTTAATGATTAAGTCATTATCAATAGGTTTGGTTCCAGTGGGTGAAAATCACAATGTCTGCAATTGGTAGACAGAACTTATGGTTATAAATCCTGCAACTCCCGCAGCTTAGGTAGAATACACCCATTGAAAGTAGCGGATGGATTTGATTGTGGGTTATCGAGTGGTACGGTTAACCGAACTGATGGCATATGAGTTTGGTCAGGTTGAAGGTGATATTGGAAGGCTGGACGAAAGAGCGTTAGGCTCAGCACTCCCTCAGGGGATGAGCTATTCCAGTTTTATGGACAAGCTGAAAAGTGGTGAGTTAGCACTATTGACGGATTCCCCTTCGAAGCCAGTGATGCTCCGAGATGGCATGAGCAAATCATGGAGCTTGTCGGCGGAAGGGCAAGAGGCGTTATCGCCAGAAGCGAAGAATGCCTACCTGTCCAGAATGAGAATGTCAGGCGGTAGTGCGGGCAGTGCTGCGCCCACTCAAAGCGCCGCGGGCTATGCGCCAAACATTGAAGAAACCTATGTTCCTGAGCCCGTGAAACCCGATACCTCAGATGCCCCACCAAAACTGCAATACGAATATTGCTTTGAAGTGGCTTGTTCGGATGAGACGTTGAGAAAAAGCGTGGGGTATGCGTTTGAATTGGCGAAAACCAAACAAGAAGCCCTGATTGGCCGTTGGCAGACGGAGGCAACCGAGCACGGTACAAAATATACCGCTCATACCGCCTTTGATGAACCGAAAAAATTAGTCGCTAAAGTGGCTTCCAATGCTTTGGGTATTAGCGTTCCCGACAATGTGCAGGTGAAGCCAATAGGCTCTGGTGTAGTGCGAGAGGCATTTATCCCAGTTGTCCCTTCAGTGCAGATTGGTGAGCGTTTGGGGCTACCAACAGAAGGCTACTACTACCATTTTTACAATGGCCGTTTAGTTCAAGAGTACAAGCTGCTTGGCAATGGCAAGTGGGCCTTCTACGCGACACGTTCCACTCACGAGCAGCTCAATGATGAGCAAGGCTACAACATCTATCAAAGTGCCATTCTGGTCTACTGGAAGCTCGAAGGTAAAGACGTTGAAAACCAACATCTGATTTATCTTGAACAGCAAATTGCCCGAGAAGAGCTCGACAACCTCAATGATGACTGGTTGGCTCAACATGGTATTAAGCTCGATATCAACGAATTGCTTGCTGCGCCCAACCAACCTGTCACGGAAAGGCAAACCACTCAACCCTCGGGCACGGAGAAAGCTGAGAATAAACCAGAAACGCATACTGTTGGAACGGATTCTAAAACCAACCAACGAGAATCATGGGGAGCCATTGCAGAGCAATATGGCTTGTCGGCGAAACAATTACTGGACTTGAATCCGCAGTACAACGCTGACCCGATGTCATTGAAAGTCGGGGATACGCTGACCGTTAAGGCCGTTGAAGAAAACCAGAGCACTCCAGAAAAAGCGACCGATTTACCTCCGCTCTCCCCTTGCACCTATAGCTGCTTGGCGAACACGCATTATGATTACTCTGACTCGCTTATCTCAGGAACCCAGTTTAAGGCGATAAACAGCGATAGTCTGTTTGAGAAAGAATTGCCCGTTACGAACTTAACCACCATCACCACGGCTTCTAAAGCAACCGATTATGGTAAAACGGCACTACTTGCGATCCCCGCAAATGGCGCGGCAACCAACCTTGGCATTCTTAGTTCCAGTACGACAAATACGATAGGCACATGGTCGATTTCAGGAGAAGCGTTAGCAGGCTTTGCGCGAATGGGGGGCTTTCTAGTGGCCGCCTTATGGCCGTCTCAGCTTGGGGACGGCACCTTAGATGGAAATCCAGATTTTGCGACCGATGACACTACGACGATGCGTGTACGTTTCAATATGTACACAGACGAGAATGGTAAACAGCAAGTGGTCGGCATCAAAACGGGAGACGGTAGCGCCTATGGTGAGCGAGTTGCGAAGCGTGAGGCGGAACAACAAGAACAGCACTTTGTTGCTGAGCTAGATAATGGGATTACCATTACATGGACACCGGATGGCTCAACGGATGTACTAACACCTGATACTGTATTGCCCGAAAATGATCAGCTCGATGTTCACAATATCTGGGTTCGTCCTATCGAAGAGCATGAACAAGAGATAGGTACAGCGCTCTATCCCGAGGAAGAGCTTGCTGAGTATATTGTGACTTTCCCTGCGGATTCTGGCGTGTCCCCCTTGTACTTAGTATTTAATAAGCGTAGTGCTGGAATTACTAAGGTAAAACCACTGGAAGTAGGCACTTATGGCGACTTAGCGCCAAGAAGCAAAAAGGATGGAATGGATATAGATCATATTCCATCTCAGGCGGCATTGTTAAGAGCTGCGGAAGAAATGCTTGGACGTCCTTTAACTGCTGATGAAAAGAAAGAAATTATTAACTCAGGTGCTGGAGTAGCGATCCCGAGAGAGATTCATCAAAAGTGTAGTGAAACATATGGTGGAAGAAATAAACTTGAAAAGCAGCAAGTTGATTCAGGTGATCTAGAAGCGGCAGTAAATTCGAATTTTGATGCGATTAAGACATGTTTAAAAGAAAATGGCTACACTGATGAGCAACTTGAGGACGCTAGAGAAGAGCTCCACCGCTTAAATAAAGCAAATGGATGGTATTAGATGAACTATTTAGATTTTATTGGCTGCACTTATCAAGACCTTGTGAAAAACCCTAAGTTTGCAGCGTTAATAACAGGTAATGTGCCATCGACGATGGATGGCTACACTGAAGAATTTTACATTCGAACTTTTGATAATGGGCTGGAGTTTCAATTTGACGCAAACAGCAGCGTTCTAAAATTGATTGTTGCCACTAATCCTAACTTCTTTATGGACGACTTAAAGAATATCTCATCCAAGGAACTAGTTCATCAGATGATGGGGAAGCCTGTTGAGTCGATGTTAGAGAAAAAAGTACCAGTACTTGGTGTTGTCGGAGCTTGGGACAAGTACAAATCTGTGAATGGTCATACTATTCAAGTCTTATATGAAGTTGGTTCTACCAAGGTCAAGAGTGTTTTTTATCGATAACATATACCTTCAAACTGGTGTATAGAAGCAAAAAAGAATGGGGAGCGTGATGCTCCCCATTGTTATTTTTACCGCTGCTGGTGAAGTTACTTTTCTTTGCTGGCTTCACTGCCTTCAGACATTGTGATAGCTGGAAGAAGAAAAACTGGCGTAGAGCGGATTAAAGCACGATTTTAAATAGCCGCTTGTGGTAGACAGTCGATGCTCTTCTCTCTGAAAGGTACGTCGAAGTCAAAAAGGTTAGAGCGCATTCTGGTGTCAGAGGGAATGAGATAGCGGATTCGTTAGCAGTTGATGCTGCTAGAAGTGATATCGATTGATGTAATAATGCGGTTTGTAGGCTCAATCTAACAAGCCGCTATTACCTGTTATTTGCGTTTTTGTAGATAACATATATCTGAAGGTGGATGCGTTACACACGGCGGAGCATCAATCTAGATTGCTGGTTTACAGAATTTGAAGTGACTGGAAGTTCTTGATATGAAACCTAGATTTAATCACATTGCTTTAAAAATTTAATTGCATACTGCTGGGGAGGCTGCAATGTTTTTATTAATTGTTTTCTCCAATATTGCAACGCTAAAGTGAGGATTGTATGGCTTTTGTAAAAATGCCCCCTAAGGCAGAAGCTCCAGATTCACCTGATGGTCTCTTTAGAGATCTACCACGACGCAAGATTCCAGATGTGTTACCACACCAAAAATCAATGATGCAAAACTACTCGGCGACGGCCGTAAATGCTAAAGATGTCGCATTGCAACTGCCAACGGGTAGCGGAAAGACCTTAGTTGGTCTCTTGATCGCAGAGTGGAGGCGACGCAAGTTCAAGGAAAAAGTTGTTTATCTATGTCCAAACAAGCAATTAGTGCATCAAGCCGTTGCTCAAGCAGAAGAAAAGTATGGTCTATCAGTTGTTGGTTTCACGGGTTCAAAGCATGAGTATTCTACTCAAGATGAAACTAAGTATAAGTTGCGAGAAAATATTGCGATTACAACTTATAGCAGTTTATTTAACACTAAACCGTATTTTGATGATGCAGATGTTATTATTGTTGACGATGCGCATGCCGCTGAAAATTATGTGACTGAGTTGTGGTCTTTACGTGTTGAGCGATTTAACGAGAAGCACAATGCGGTTCATAGTGCACTATCAACACTGCTAAAAAGTTATTTAGACCCTCTTAGCTATACTCGTTTGACGGGACAGTGGGATAGCCCAACAGACAAATCGTGGGTTGATAAACTGCCTACGCCTGTACTAGACCAGCTTCACGATGAAATTTGTGAGGTCCTCGACACACATACAAAAAACTCTGATTTGAAATACGCTTGGTCTCTATTGAGACATAATCTTCGGGGTTGTCATTTTTATATGTCATCTACGGAGATTTTGATTCGGCCTCTCATTGCTCCGACGTGGACTCATCAGGCTTTTCACTCTGCCAAACAGAGGATTTATATGTCAGCGACCCTCGGTGAGGGAGGTGACTTAGAAAGGCTACTCGGACGGAATAATATTCAGCGATTACCAATACCTGAAGGTTGGGACACACAAGGTGTGGGTAGGCGCTTTTTTATCTTTCCTACTCTTTCTTTGAATGCTACAGATAGTGTGGAACTAAGAAGAAAGCTTCTTAAGCAATCATCTAGAAGTCTAGTGCTTGTACCAAGTGAACAGATGAAAGCAGAAGTAGTCAAAGATATCGAAGACAACCTGTCTTTAACTACTTTCACTGCTGATGATATCGAGCACTCTAAATCACAATTTGTAAATACTAATTCTGCGGTGGCTGTCGTAGCTAATAGGTATGATGGCATTGATTTTCCCGGAGACGAATGCCGATTATTGTTTATTGAGGGTCTGCCTAAGTCCGTTAACTCTCAAGAAAGATTTCTAATGTCTAGAATGGGGGCAAATGTTCTGTTCAATGAGCGAATTCAAACGCGAGTTCTACAGGCTATTGGACGTTGTACGCGCTCACTTAATGATTTCTCTGCTGTTATTGTTACAGGTGAGGAGTTACCGGATTATTTGGTAGACCCAAGACGCAGAGAGTATTTCCACCCAGAGTTACAAGCCGAGCTTGAGTTTGGCGTTGAGCAATCAAAAAACTCCACGATACAACAGTTTGAAGATAATCTGAGCATATTCCTAGAAAATGGAAAGGAATGGGAAGACGCAAACCAAATGATTGTTGACTGTAGACAGAGTTCAACACAAAAAACTTTCCCGAGCATTCAGCAGTTAAAAGATTGTGTGAAACATGAAGTTAAGTATCAGGCTGCGATGTGGCAACAAGACTATGTGGAAGCACTGAGTCAAGCAGAAACAATCCTAGGTTTAATGACAGATGGAAGTTTATATGGCTATAGAGCCTTGTGGGAGTATCTGGCTGGTTCAGCAGCTTATCTGGCGGGAGAGAATAACCCCGAGCTTCTTAAAAAGTCTCAGTTACATTTTTCACGAGCAAAAAATGCAGCAAAAGATATCCCTTGGTTAGTCCACGTGTCTAAGCATGCACAGCAACAAACAGCAGAGCAAAAAGAGCAAGAGGATAAAGATAGAATTACGATGCTCCAAGTTGAGAAAATTGAAGCAATGCTTGAGTCATTAGGTACGGCTCATGATCGCAATTTTGCAGAACATGAGCGTAAGATATTTGAAGGTTTTAATCATAGTGAATCGTTTGAAGAAGCTCATAAACTTTTAGGGGTGCATCTTGGTTATGATGCTGGGAAGGTCGAGATATCTGGTTCACCAGATCCATGGTGGCAATGTGGAGAATTTTGTATTGTTTTTGAGGACCACGCTAATGCACAAGATGCTTCCTCTTTAAGCATTACGAAAGCTAGACAAGTATCTTCACACCCTACGTGGATGAGAGAAAATGTCAGCTCATGTCAGTCTGAAGCAGTGAATATTCTTCCGGTTTTACTCACCCCTGTAATGACCGTTTATCCTGGCGCTTTAACGCATTTATCAAATGTATATCTTTGGAAGCTCTCAGATTTTAAAGAATGGACAGCAAAAGCTTTAAGTACTATTCGAGAGTTAAGAAAAAGTTTTGTTGAGCCTGGGGATCTTGCATGGAGAGCGCAGGCGTCAAGCAAACTACAAAATGAAAGTTTGGATTTTCTTAGTTTAATTGAATGTTTAAAAAAACAACCAGCGAGGAACGTACTGTCTGAAAAGTAAAGGAAAAATTTTATTTTTCCAATCAATTCAATTAATAGAATGTTAAAAAATGGGGAGCGTGATTGCTCCCCATTGTCATTTTTTAGCGGCGCTGGTGGTATTACTTTTCTTTAATGGCTTCACAGCCTTCAGGAACGGTGATACTTGCTGCTTCCTTACCTTTCTGCTGCGCCGCTTTCACATCCATTTTGTATTGAGTGCATTTGCCTACACTGACGTTAACTGCACCCGAATCTGCTGATGGGTTACCGCCCAGTGTTCCACCAGCAAAGGCGGAAGAGGTAGAGAAAACTAACGCTGCTGTGATGAGTAGAGATGACTTGTTCATAGTTAATCCTTACGAGTTGGTTGAGTGTGTTATTTGGGAATTGAGAGTTAGAAGGTGTAGACAAAGGTGCCAGCACTGGAGGTGACTTCGATTTCTTTCACGCTGTCCACGGTGCAGTTGTTGCTGTATCCGGTGTAGGTTTGGCCGAACTGTAATGAAATGTTTCTTGATAGCTCTGAGGCTGTTCCTGCGGGTAATCGGCAGTTGCCACGGTTAATCACCACATTGCTAATTACGGTGCTGTCGGTGATGGCTTGCAGATCAAAGACCAATGTTCCCCAGTGAGGGTTAGTCGATATCGATACTTCAATATCAGCCGTTGCTGCTTGAGTCTCTTCTTGGTCGCCACAAGCGGTGAGTCCGATAAACAGCACGCTCATAGCGGCGTATCGGAGTAGGGTGTTGGTTAATGTCATAACGGTGCTCTCCTTATCGGTGAGTGAAATTCAGGATGCACTGACTCCATCGTGTTCACGCATGAACCGCTCAAGATTGAAATCAGTCGGATAGGTAAAAGAAAACGTCGATACACTGGCCTCATCAATCAAAGGCAAGGCTAGGGTGCGTATCGTGTGTTGGCCGGATAATCGAAAGAGCAGCAAGAGCGCGTCACACTGAACCGAGAGTCCCAGTGGCTCAATGAGCGCCTTCTCTTGCTGCAATACTTGGCTAGATATCTTGAGCATACGGTTGTGCAGTAATGCCGTGTGTACCGCATTTAATACTTGCCGTTGCTCGTCACTCCACTCGCGAATAGTGGGCAATGTCACATGTACTTTGGCTAACCATGCTTGCTCTTTTGAATGCGCTGAACCCTTGTGTGGTAAGGGTTTGTCTCTCTCCGAGGAGGACCCTTGCCCATAATTCAGTGCATCAGGAACCAGCGGTAGTAAGTACTTGTTGGTCAGTTGCCAATAGAGCATTTCTTGCTTGTTGAGCTTCAGTAATTGCTCTGAGGTTTTCCGATAAACATGGGGCATGCTCATCGAATCACACTCCACGTTAAACACCTCCACAATGATGTTATCGAGGTAGCGTTTAATGCTGCGCGTGGTGCGGTGGATATCGAGTAGGGCTAACTGCTGCTGCAACTCCCTAACGG
>NZ_JBNJOF010000039.1:0-6987 GCF_050113875.1 Vibrio sp. TRT 1302
ATTGTTCATGAAGAGAGTTTTACCATCAATCGAAAAACCGACAATGCTGAGCTGGAACTACTGGCCTTAATTGAAGCATTGGAATACGCAGAAGATGGGGACGTTATCTATTCGGACTGCGATTATTGTGTGAAAGGTTTCAATATCTGGATGGATGATTGGAAAGACCGAGGCTGGCGCCGCGCGGATAAGAAACCCGTCAAGAACCGTCATCTGTGGCAACAAGTGGATGAGCTGAGTTCCAGAAAGTATGTTGAGGTAGTTAAAATCAAAGCGCACTCTGGCATTGAGGGAAATGAGAGAGCGGATATGTTGGCGGTAGATGCAGCGAGAAACGACATCTACTAGCACAACAATGCGGCTTGTGGGGTTGATACCTACAAGCCGCTATTACCAGTTATTTGCGTTTTTGTAGATAACATATATCTGAAGGGATATGCGATGTGAGAGCGGGATTAGTTACGGTTTGTTCTGTGACATCACGACTTCCCCTAATATTGGATAGGCTTTTTACTCATACATGTACTATCCTAAAGTGATTTTTAACTAAGTCGATACCGCCAAAATTAGAATAATCAGACATGGTGCCTCCGGTTTAAGCAATGACCACATGAGTGTGGCAGATCCTCGGAAGAGGGAATCCATGTCATTCGTTAGTTTTATAGAGGAAATATTGTGGAAATCTGGAAGTTATTGTTCTTTATACCTGCGTGTTTTGCGCTCAATATGACACCAGGACCAAACAATCTATTATCAATGAATAATGCTCGTTGTTATGGCTTCAAGTCTGCATTTATTGCTGGTCTTGGCCGGATTGCAGCGTTCACAGTAATGATCGCGTTAGCTGCTTCAGGGTTGGCGGTGGTGCTTTACGCATCTGAGACCTTATTTTTAACCATTAAAATCGTAGGTGCGGCGTACTTGTTGTGGATTGCTTTTAATCTATGGCGTTCGGAGACAAGTCCCATCGCTGAACTAGAAAATACTCGCAACCGACTAGGTTTAGCTAAACAAGAATTTTTGTTAGCTGCTGGTAATCCGAAGGCGATCTTAATTTTTACTGCTTTTCTTCCACAGTTCGTTGATGTTTCGGCTAGTGTAAATGAACAGTTCCTTGTTTTAGGGGCTACGTTCATAATATTAGAAATGGGTGCAATATCGATTTATGCCATATTCGGAATATATTTAAGACAGTGGTTCACGAAACCGAAAATGGCGAAGCGCTTCAATAGAGGCTGCGCAACCTTTTTAGCTATGTCTGGAGCAAGCCTGTTACTAAGTCGCCAGCAATAAAACTAACAAACGCTTTAAGACGGATTCGCAACGTTCGGCGGTTTTGGTTTGATTTGGCTTTAGTGTTTACAGCGTAATAGTTAAGTATCGTGGTAGCGTTGCTCACCACTTAAGCGGGCGTTATGTTTACGGGAGAAAGCGGTGATTTTAGGGCTCAATCATATAACCATTCCAGTTAGTGACTTAGACCGTTCTCTTCAGTTCTATCGCGAGACGTTGGGGTTCTCAGCTCATGCTAAGTGGGACAACGGAGCTTATTTATCAATAGGCGAACTCTGGTTTTGCCTTTCCCTCGATGAACCTTGCCCTAAAACAGGCTATAGCCACGTAGCTTTTGATATCGAACCAAAAGAATTTGAAGCGTTTGCGAAGCGCATAGTTTCATTGGGTGCAGAAGTTTGGAAAGAGAATATGAGTGAAGGGCACCCACTTTATATCTTAGACCCTGATGGCCACAAGCTAGAGATACATTCAGGTTCGCTGAAAAGCCGGTTAGAATCTCTAAGAACGAAACCATATAGTGGACTCGTTTGGCTTTAAACATACAAGCATTTAGGAGTGACTTGCAACGCTCGCCGTTTTCTCTTTGCTTAAAGTATAGGCAAGCGAAGCACATCTTAATGTATCAATTAGGAGTATTAATGAAAGGTTCTTGTTTATGTGGTGACATTCAGTTTGAAGTTAAAGGTGTTAAGCCTAATTTGTATCAGTGCCACTGCTCGGTTTGTCGTAAATCAACGGGTTCGACCTCAAATACAGCTGCGATAGTAAATGAAACAGCATTTAATTGGACAAAAAAGGTATCAGAAATTCGAGAGTTTAGTCTCGAGAGTGGATACCGTGTTGATTTTTGCGGTCGTTGTGGGAGTCCAATACCTAATAAACTAAGAGGTCGAAAGTTAGTTTGGGTTCCAGCTGGGCTACTTGAAGAGAATGAGCTTAAAATAACTCAACATATCTTCGTTGGATCTAAAGCACATTGGGATATCATAGGAGGTTCAGCGACACAGCACGAAGAAATGCCGAACTTAGAAGAGTTTGTAGAGTTATTAGATCGTTGAAGCAAATGAACATACAGACAGTCTAAGCAAGTTCGCAACCCTTGGCGCTCTGGGTTTCCAGCTGTGGTTTTTAGGTGATACAGCGACATAGTCTTATGGGTTGCTGATTACTGCACAGGCATTACCCGTTTTCTCAACGTAGGTGGTCAGGGCTAAGAAGCTTTTGCCCCATTCCTTGTTAGTACGCTCACTCATTTACATCATATTGATGCTACTTGCACGCAGTACAACTTATCCCAAAATAAGACAACCAAGCCGAGTTAAACGTAGGCTTGGTTGTTGTGACATTAAGTTCTAGTTCTAGGGTATAAGATAATCAAACTCATGATACCGATTAATACCGCGGCAAAAACCGAAGTAAAACGCACAAGGTCATCTGAAATCGCACTGATACTTGTTGAAGTAATCCCATAGAATACTAAAACCACATAACTGGAATACATCAGTTGAATTGAGTTATAGCTAGCTTTCTTTGTAACGGCATGAATCCCCATAAATAAAGCACTGACTACAGCAACACCCACAGTTCCTACCAAATTGACTTGCAGCAAACTCATGATTAGGGGAGGAATGGCATACAGCACGCTCGCGTATGTTGTAAGCAGCCTTCTTAAACCATAATCTTTACCAATACTAGGATCAGGATCTTTAATCATTAACGCGACGATGATGGTAATAATCGTACTTTGCTCTAAGTCCAATTGTATCGTACACACCATCATGGTCATGACAATGATCGCTTTGAGCAAGGTTTGCCAATCAAGCAAATATTTCGTTGTCGAATTGACAGGTGGCATGCTTATCGCGAGTGGCTCACCTCGTGGAAATAGTAGGTAGGCCAAATAGGCGGTGAAGCCAGCGATAAAAATATTTTTTAGCAGAGCCATGGGGATTTGCTCAACGCTAATCCCTTTTTGCTGCGTAAAAACAGCAATCATTGCGGTTGAGACAATCAGCAATATAGCAAATACATCTTGCGGATTTTTCTTGGTACGCTCCATGCACCAGTAAAAAATTCCAAACAAGAACAGATAGTAAACATGTACGTAATCAATCAATAGTTCACTCATTAGTGCCTGAAACCAAGCAGTAATGAATAAAATGCCCCCCATAACAAACACCATAATTACAGGCGGTGGTTCATGAGTTGTAGTGAGAAAAACCGCACACATCGCTGGAGCGAGTAAAGGCAAATCCGTCCCATATACATATTGCCAAAACAGCAAAAGGACAGGGAATACCGCAACTCTTATAATTGGGTTAGCGGCACTATGATACATAACTGATATAACTCCATGCCCAGATCCACAAATCTTGTAGTCTCTCACCTAGGTAGCTTTCATCAGGGTAGAAACCCACCACAGCTCGACCACCGTATCTCAGATTTAGATCGGCAGGCAACGACGTGAACTCGATATTGACGGGGAAACGCTGCGCTTTTGAACTGCTTGTTGGTGACGTCATAAGGCCATTACTGGCATCTTGGGCAAGGCTACCATTACCGCTACTTCCCCAACCGATTGAAGATATTTTTCCTTCATAGACCTCTCCAGGGTTTGCATCAAAAACAATTTTGACGTTATCGCCAGGCTTTAGATGAGCCAGTGAATTCTCTCTCACCATGGCCGTCAGCCATAAGTTGTTGTTATTGATAAAGGTAAGAAGTGGTTGCCCAGCAGCAGCATAATCGCCAACAGCAACATCCATATTAGTGATAACACCATTAGCAGGTGCCGTCAGTTTGGTGTGATTGAGGTTTAGTAGAGCCTGCTCTTGTCGGTTTAATACCGATTGGATTTCAGGGTTATCAATTCCTCTCGGGCCAAACTCTTGTTTCGCTTTTTCTAGTGCTGATGACGCTTGAGCCAACCCCGCTTGGGCCGTCTCTAGTTCGGCGATTATGTTATCCATTACCGCTTGACTTATCGTTCCTTTATTGGCAAGTACGCGATTACGCTCCACATTCTTCTTAGCATTATTGACCTTAACACGAGCTGCGACTTCATTTGCTTGAGCGACACTGATTGCTGCTGAATCCGCTTCATAAGACTGAGCTGCTTGTTGCAAATCAAATTTGGCGGCCTTAACGGCTAATTCAAAAGGACGCGGATCGATCGTGACGAGTTCATCTCCTGCCTTGACAATACTATTGTTAGTAATAAGTACTTGTGAAATAGGGCCAGAGACTTCTGGGCTAATGCGGATCAATTGGCCATTTACTCTAGCTTGATCTGTCATTGGCGTCATTCTGTCCGCCCATAAGGTGTAAAGCCAAAGAGCAGCAACTAAGGCAAAAATGTAGTAAGTGAAAGAGCGAGCTTGGCTAATTTTTTTATCGCTTTGTTCAGCACTAGTTTGGACATTGTTATCTGACATTTTCTGTTCCTACTGTCGTTTACTGAGGTTGTTCCAGTAAATTTATCTTTTTATAAATGATACTTTTCTTAGTTCGTACTTCGACGGCAATGGTAATGATGAATGCAAATAGGCCAACCAGTGCAACAGCACTTGAAGAAGAAACCATCACTTCGCCAGCGTACTTAGTCCAGATCACAGCTATAGCCACAAACCAGCCAAATAGCGCTGCTGCATGGGTGACTGCAATAGGAACAAGGTGAGACCAAAAACCACTCTGAAGTTGACTAATGTGTTGTGGGTGGGATTTGTTGAGCTGATGAATAAATAGCTTGGATGTGATCAACGACAAAATGATCCCTAAACCAAAAGTTAGAGATACCGCTTGTCCCCACACAGTCACTTCAGAATTAGTGATCACGTTAAGCGACATCGGTACGCTATCCATTCCTTTGAAATGGTGGCTCGCAATATAACCATTGATAACGCCGTTAATCACGCCACCAATCAATGAATCTTTCACTTTGATATCCACGTCTAGCACCTTCACTGTTGTACAATAAACTCTTACTGATTATAACGAGAATGTTCGAATAAATGCATATCAAACATGACCATTTTTGATACTGTTGTGACTAGAGCATACTTGTGCGCCATGATAACTGTGGAAAGGAGTCAATCATGAATCTCGATAAAGCGTTGTCAAATATTAGCGAGAAGAATAACTTCATCTACTTAACGTTAGCTTTAATCATGCTGTTAATTGCCGCCGCCCTCGTTCAACTACTACAAGACAATGTGATCGAATACGTCATACAGGGGATTATGGTAGTGATTTTTATTGTTTGCTTTGTAAGTTTGCGCTTTGATCGAAAGTGGACGCATTTTTTAAGAGGTTTAGCCGTGGTTTGGATAGCTGCTATTGCCGCGAAACACCTCTTTCATATCAAAGAGATGAGCATATTGATGCTTTCTCTGACTTTTGTCTTTTTCTATGGCACTTTCCAATCTTTAGTAAGAAAAATCTTGTTTTCAGGCCAAATAGACACCAACAAACTTATTGGTTCTGTAGCCCTATTCTTATTGCTTGGTTTAATGTGGGCGGTGGCGTACCTTTTGTTACTTGAGCTAGACCCTTTCGCATTTCGCGGGTTAGAAGCAATTCCTTGGGAAGATAATTTTTCTAATAGCGCTTATTTTAGCTTCGTGACCTTAACCACTCTCGGTTATGGAGATATCAGTCCCGTGACTCCAATTGCGAAAACGTTAGTCTATTTAGAGTCGGTTGTTGGTGTTTTTTATATGGCAGTAGTGGTGTCTAGTTTAGTCAGTTCGAATTTAGGTAGAAACACGGCTAGATAAAAGATATCCCTTAAGTGGTCAAGTTATCGCTAATGAAAATTGCTAGATTCGTATTGCTTCATTAATATGATAAGGGACTGTTCCGAACCTTACTTTCTAATCAGTATTGCCGTTTGAGTTTTGGATTAGTAAACGTTATGTCAAAAAGAAATAGGTTTTTTTAGCTCTAAATGACTTCTGTCCAAAAATGAGTTTAGAAGACTGGCTTATTGATGGCTTATTGATTGTGCAGTTTGTGTGTATAGAAGCAAAAAAAGAATGGGGAGCGTAATTGCTCCCCATTGTAGTTTTTATCGTTGCTGGTGGCATTACTTTTCTTTGATGACTTCACAGCCTTCAGGCACGGTGATGGTCGATACATCCTTGCCTTCCTGCTGTGCCGCTTTCACATCCATTTTGTATTGAGTGCACTTGCCCACACTGACGTTGACGGCTCCCGAATCTTCTGATGGGTTGCCGCCCAGTGTTCCACCAGCAAAGGCGAAAGAGGTAGAGAAAACTAATGCTGCCGCGATGAGTAGAGTTGACTTGTTCATAGTTGATCCTTACGAGTTGGTTGAGTGTGTTATTTGGGAATTGGAAGTTAGAAGATGTAGACAAAGCTGCCAGCGCTGGAGGTGACTTCGATTTCTTTCACGTTGTCTACAGTGCAGTTGTTGCTGTATCCGGTGTAGGTTTGGCCGAACTTCAATGAAACGTTTCTTGATAGCTCTGAGGCTGTTCCTGCGGGTAATCGGCAGTTGCCACGGTTAATCACCACATCGCTAATTACGGTGTTGTCGGTGATGGCTTGCAGATCAAAGACCAATGTTCCCCAGTGAGGGTTAGTCGATATCGACACTTCAATATCAGCCGTTGCTGCTTGAGTCTCTTCTTGGTCGCCACAAGCGGTGAGTCCGATAAACAGCACGCTCAT
>NZ_JBNJOF010000040.1:0-5786 GCF_050113875.1 Vibrio sp. TRT 1302
GAACGAACTCGCATATCAATAAACTCTTCATGCCCCCCAGCCGAAAAGCCCTCAAAAAACTCGCCCATATCTTCAGCTTCTTTATTTTGGTAAATGAAGGAAATTTTTTTATTGCCTGGGTTTAATGGCTCTTGCTGAATCAAATGGCCGTTCGGGTAGTGCTCCACGCCATGTTGGGTAACATGGAAATTGGGGATAAAGCCAAATTCTTCAGGTCCAACCCAATGGTTAGGGCCCACTTGTCTAATCTCACTCATGATTAGCTTGTTCCAAAAGGTTTAATGCCAATTGCATCGTTTACCGGTCCACTCATGGACCTGTTCCGGCCATTTATGTCTTAGGGGGTTACACCAAAGTGCAAAATCAGCAGGTCTAAAAAGAAATACAATTGGCAGTACTAATATAAAGCGAATCAATGCGACAAAGTTGCTGTACCCTAGCTCTCTGGCTTTATCCGTGTTTACTCCCCCGATTCGTGGTTCTTTACTGATTTCATACCATAGTGGCTGTTCGTCTGCCATATAACGGCGAACATACTCCCAATAGCCATACATAGGGGCGTGACTGCCCATATTGTGCAGCAGGCTGAGACATTGATGGCGTTGACCAGTTAAATCAGCATTGACTGCATGCCTAGGGTTGAGCCACAGCATTAACTCATAGCCATCTTTTAACCGCCCATAGCCTATATGGGTTTTCGCCACCATGACGGATATTTCACACTCTTGCCACGGAATACGATAGAGAATTTTATTGTGCCAAACGTAAACCTCTTGGTTTTTTTTATGGAAACGTACCGGCATGGCAATCGGCTTGAAAAGTCCGACCGCTATAGTGACTCCTATCAATGCCAAATAGATTAAGTCGATAACATAGGTATCTGACCATGCCAGTCCATCAATAAATCCCCAACCTTTTAACCCGAGCCATATCAGGGTAAAAAGAAACACCAGCCCCATAAACTCCCCTCTACCATGGACAGACCTAATTCGCATATCTAGAAAGTCTTCATGGCCTCCCGCCGAAAAGCCGTCAAAAAACTCGCCCATATCTTCAGCGTCTTTTCTTCGGTGAACAATGGGGATTTTTTTATTGCCCGGGTTTAATGGCTCTTGCTGAATCAAATGGCCGTTCGGGTAATGTTCCACGCCATGCTGGGTAATGTGGAAGTGGGGGGTAATACCAAAGTCTTCTGGCCCAACCCAATGGTTGGGGCCTACTTGTCTAATCTCACTCATAATTTATTTTTCTCAATTTCAAAAGATTCCAGTTCTGAACTGCTGCGCCAGAACTCAAACCATTGTTTGTCATCATTGATGATAATTTTCGGGTATTTTAGCGAGACAGGATAACCAGCGGGGTTATGATAAGCGAGCGCCAGTTGATAAAAACGATAGTCTGTTGCCAGTTCTGCTTCATCGACCTCAAAGCTCAATATCGCGGTATTGCTATTCAGCAGACTCATCTTGCCGTTGAGGAGATTGGTTTGCCAGCGTTTTTGTTGGCTATGGCTGACCAATAGATCTTTAGTATCTTCCTCTATAAAGCCTTGGAGATAGACACTGACATCACTGGTTAACGGCACAAAACCAGGCAGTAAGATCTGCAGCGTAAAACGGCTCTGCTCACCGGTTTGACTAACATTAATTAACTGCGGAATGGGTTTAAATAGAAAGTCACCAAACGCGGTTAGCTCTTGTTGCATCACTTTAATTGCATCCTGCTGCTCAAGATTATGGCCAAACAGCATCAGTCGCTGTTCTAAGGTGTTGCATTTGGACTTACCGTAAGCATAATCGCCGCGCCCCCAGAAAGAGCCCTTTAAAAACAACTGGGTTTTATCATCCATCAGGGAGGCTCTGACTATATCTAACGTTAATGCCGTCACCCCAAGAACCACCGCTGCAACCGCCATAACTGGCGCCGCCGCAGGCACGAGTGCCACCCACGCACAATAGGCGGCCATTCCATTGACCAACAGTGTCAGCCCCGACACCGCCGTAGCCAAAGCATTTTGGTTGCTAACCAGATCGGTGCCAAGTTGATACCCGCTGGCCAGCGCGGCAACAGTACCACCTACAACCGGTAGCCAACGAAACGTGATTTTTACAATTTTAGTAAGACCATTGCCCAAGCGTTCGAACATATCAATGGTATTTGGCGAGGCAAGTTTGAAATCACTTAGCAATGAAGTTAGTGATTTGGCAGTTGATTTACCAAGTAAATCTGCGCCACCTTCCTGCATAAACTGAGTAAAGACTTTTTTACCGCCGACTTCGCCAAAGCGCGCGCCAGCAAACTGATCGAGTACGGCAAAAGAGCTGGTGATTAAGCCAACCCATGCGTTTGCACGATCTACACCATATTTAAGAGGATTTTCAGAAAACTGGCTGTTCACTTGTGACGTATTGTAAACCTGCACAAGAAAGAACAGACCGACCGCGGTGTTTTGCACATTGGGGGTGAATACCTGCTCTGTCTTGCGATACAGCTTCATCAAGGTTGTTCTTTCACTTAACAGATCGTTGCCGTTCACTTGCTTAAGCCAATACTGAGCATGCTTTTCGACGGCACTTGGCTTACTGCCGGGAGCGGACGTTTGGTTAACGGCATAGAGGTTGACGGTTTGTGTACTCGTTTGATGCTGGGGAGCATTGGTGATGTGACCGGTTGCTGTATAAACCATCACCGCATAAGAAGCCTCAATATCAAACATTACATCCCCGAGGTTGCTTGTTAGCTGGGGAAATTGATAGTCATAGCGGTACGTGAGTAAGGTATAGGTTTCTTGCCAGAGTATACCCGCATTGCTTTCCATACTTAATTGGACCAAAGGAGAAGCAATCGCGTTTATCAGCCCATCGGTGGCAATGGTGGCTGGCATATCGCCTGATTTAATCAGTCCATTTCTTACCTTAGCCATCGCTTCAATACTTGAGTTACTGTTTGTCGTCCCGTTAAGTTCTTTTAGCCATTTAGAGCCTTCTAACACCAATGGCTTGGCAAAGCCTAACGCGGCTAAGAAATGCGCACCTGCGCCTTTTTCCTGTTTTGGTTGTTCAGACACGGTAGCAAGCAGTGTTTTGCTCCAGCGTTGAGCGAGGGCAACGCCTTGATCGGTAGCCTCGAGATTATTGGTCATCGCAAACAAAAGGCTTTCTTTGAGCGCGATTTGCTCTTTGTCGCTGTCATCCAACCATGAGAGCGCAATATCAAGCTGTTCATGCTCTAGCCAAGTCAACCAATCTTCAGATAGGGTTTCAAGCTGCTGTTTAAGTTTGGGCATGGCATCTTGGTAGTCCTGTAAATAGCTCTCCATCTCTTGAACATGCAGATATTTCTCCAATTGTTGCTTTCTTGAAGAACCGGCTGCCGTTTTAAGTTGAGCCATTTGCTCATCACTGCGCTTGCGCATAGAAAGAGCGGCAGCGTACTGGCCTGTTGATTGATACTCAGGGACTTTAGACGCGGCCTGAGCCATCTCGTTATCTAAGATGTGTTTGGTTAACTTCGCCATTTGCAGCGGGTGCTGCGAAGTGCTCAAGCTAGACATAGTGAGTTCGTAAGCGATCGAGAACTCTCGGCATAGATCAGTGGCAATACCAACCGCATCAACAAGGCAAACCGCATAGTTATTTTTAGGTGTTTGCGCTTCGTATGGGACCCGTATCCCGTTGATATCAGAGATCGGCTCTAATTCTGGAAATGTCCATTTTAGAAAGCTCTCTACAACTTGAGTATTGGCTAACAAGTTCTCTATATCGTAAAGCGGCCTAGTATCCGGTGCATTACCTGCTGCAGCTTGTGCAAAGTCGATACGTTGACCAAGTTTGACGATGGTATCAGGGTTGGTTTGTAAGTTTGATAGCCTTAGCTGTGATAGTGGTGTTACGCTCAGCCACATGGTGGCTTTTGTGTTTTGTTTTTGCTTAAGGATCGGTAATGCGGATTCAACTTCGGCTGGTATCTCTCCAAAAACACAACGAGCATCTTGCGCAATACCATCTTGATAAAGCACTTCAATTAGGTACTGTTCGTCTTCGTTATAAAGGTAGACGGTATGATCGATCAACTCTCGAGCAATATAGTGATGCTCTTGCATCTTGGCTAAGTCAACACCTACTGACAATCTCTCTGGTAGTGTTGCTGAGCTATCACTATCTGCCACCGCATAACGCATTGGTTTTACGGTAAACCACTCATCTCTTAGCGGGCAGTCCTCGACAACGTTGTCAACAGGCTGAACACTGGCGACGATGGCCGCATTGGTTGCTGGATCGGCAGTGCCAGACACCAGTACCGCATCCTGTGGAATATGAATCACCTCACCCACATCAATTTTATTTGGATCAGCAATGCTCGGGTTTGCGTTGTGTAACGCTTTTACGGTAATGCCGTTTGCACGCGCGATAGCGGATAAGGTATCCCCTGATTGAATGGTATAGTTCATGGGTAGTTCTCCACTTCGTCTCGTGGTTTTTGGGCAAGTGAGACAGACAATTGATTGGCATGTTTTAAACGCTGCTCTAAGGGAACTTTTACGTCACGCAAACAAGCCGTTATTTGAGGATAAAGTGAGTTCTCAGCTAAGATGTTTCCAAGCCTGCAAACAATATTTAGATAGTAGGTCGCGCATTGTTCGGTGACTTGGCCAAGTTGTTTCAAATCAGCCAACTGCTGTAAAACAAATGCGTGCGTTTCTTGTTTGCTTGCTTGTAGTTTGTCAGGAAAATACTCTTCTATGTGTTGGATAAGTCGCCACGCTGTGTATGCTGTGGTCGCATCGCTCAGGCTCTGCCACTCTTCATCAGTAAAGAAAGCTTCTTTTAACGCTTGGGGTGTTTCCGAACACGATTTTGCTTCTGCGTACTGTTGGTTAAAAGGGTTTGGTAGCCATAAGTTTTTCATTGGCCCCATCCAAGACTCAAAGCGTGTTTCTTCTGTAGCTGTGAGTAAATAATGCAAAATAATCGGGTCATATAAACGAGTTAAGTCATTTTCTAACCCACTATGCTGGCAAAGAATCAGTTTGTTCCAGTGTGTTTCGAGATCGGCGATGCAAGCGTCAGATTCGAAAATGACGCCATATCGATAAGGTGCCGTTTCATGGGCCCACTCTTCAATCTCTTTTGCCCATGTAACGAGGTATGGACCAACGTCTGAGACATTTGACCAACGAGTATTGCGTAATAAAGGGCGATACTCGATATTTGTGCTCAGTTCTCTGCGTAACGTTGCAACCATAAATTCCAGTTTAGGCAGTAGTGCGCCATCAAGAATCATCCAACGGGGTAACCTTGATACGGTGGGGATCTCAGTGCAGAAAGGAAAAGTTTTCATAATTTAGCATCCTCACAAGCTTTGCAAATGGCACTGCCCTTTCGTGCAGCCTCAACAACAGTATTTCGTTGTTGTTCAATGACAATAGGTGTCAACTCTTCCGGTGCTTGCTGCAACTCCAATCCCTTTGGAAGGGTCGCTTTCAGTCCACTGTAACCGCTGCCACTGCCCGCGCTGCCACCTGAGTTCAAATTGACTTTCGCTCCAACCAAGCTAACGCTAGAAGCATCCACTTTGATAAAACTGCCACCGGCTTTTAGGGTTAGTTCTGCCCCCGCTTCGATAACAATTTTGAGACCAGCGTTAAGGTGAACTTCACTACCGACCTCTATCGCGCAGATTTGTCCCACTTTTTGGTGGAAGCTCCCCTCCACAATCGAGGTGGTGTCTTGTTTGACTAGAGTACGGCTTTCGCCCTCAACGGTGAGGTTGTGGCTGTTTTTAAT
>NZ_JBNJOF010000041.1:0-2432 GCF_050113875.1 Vibrio sp. TRT 1302
CGTTGCCTTCGCGGTGGCGGCAGGAATGCCTGTCCAATCAGTCCGCCCACCGGTACCATACATAGAAAGGTCGCTTTTATAGCGGCCTTTCGTCGTTTCTGGGGGGTGAACATTGTAACTGTAGTTCCATGAGCCTTATGCCCCTTCTCTCGCCTAAAGCATGATTGGCAAATACAACGTCAGTACTTGTTTACTCAATTTTTCTGTGGCTTAGGGAAAAGTTGTCTATCTTTAAATTATCAAGATGGAGGCAGAAAATGTACCAACTCACTCCCTATCTATTCTTTGCTGGACGTTGCCAAGAAGCGCTTGATTTTTATCAGAACTGCTTCGGAGGCATTATTGTTTCAAAGCAACTGTTTAAAGATGCACCTCAAGAGATAGAAGGAGCTGACCCACATTGGATAATGCACGCAGAGTTTCAAGCATCGGGTATGAAATTGATGCTATCTGATGGCGTATTTGCAAAAGAGCTCTCGGGCAACAATATCGCTTTGTCGGTTGTTCTAACAGACATCGATGAACAAGGGCGGCTCTTTGACAAGTTATCGGAAGGAGGTCACATCATGATGCCTCTGGCAGATACATTTTGGGGCGCTCGGTTTGGCAAAGTAGAAGATCAGTTTGGTGTCCGCTGGATGCTACACTGCAACCTTGTATAGTTTGTTATACATTGAAGCGATGAATTTCACGCAATATATCTCTCATTCCAACGCATAGATAATGATTTCGTTTTCCCATTACTCTAAAATTAGTCATTAATAAGTAAGTAAATAAAGTTGTATATAGATCGTGGCGAGCATCAAAATTACTGTAGATAGACTACAGCCAGGGTTGCATATTCGACTTCCGGTTAAATGGAACGAGCATCCCTTTTTATTCAATAGCTTCAAAGTGAAAGACGAAGAACAAATTCGTATGATTCGTCACTTAGGGATTAAGCACGTCTTCATAAACCCAAACCAAAGCGATACACAACCACTTCCTCCATCAAGTCAATCAACTTCAGTAGAGGAAAATGTTGATAGCGAAGTCGACCTCGAAGCGCAAAAGCTCTGGAAAGAGAAACAAGATCGGATTGAAAAACTTAGTGCCTACCGACGACGTGTCATCAGCTGTGAAAAAGAGTTTGAGCGTTCGTTATCGCGTATGAGAGCGGTCATGAACAAGATCCGCAGTCGACCAGAACAAGCCGTTGATGAGGCGACGCTACTCGTTAATGATATCGTTGATAAGCTACTAAGTGACGACAACGTTACGCTGCACTTGATGAATGGTAAGAGTGAATTTGAAGACATTTACTTTCATTCACTCAATGTTTCTGTGGTTGCGATGATGATCGCCAAAGCAAAAATGCTGAGCGCAGATCAAATAAAGGAAGTCGCTTTTGCTTCTTTATTCCATGATATGGGGAAAGTAAAAGTCCCTACAGCGATATTGCGTAAACCGACGCCTCTTACTGAACCTGAAAAAAACTATCTAAAACTGCATACAAAATATGGGTTAGAGATCGCGGCTAATATGGCGAGTTTTCCTGAAAGTGCTCGGACAGTCATAGCGCAGCATCATGAGCTTAATGACGGTTCCGGTTACCCTGAAGGATTGAAAGAAGATCAGATTGATGAGCTAACCCAAATTGTTGCTGTGGCAAATGCCTATGACAACCTTTGCCATACTAATGTCGTCGCTGACCAAAAAATTCCTTATGTTGCGCTCTCATACCTCTACAAAAACTGCAAGCATCTATATAACAACGAGAACCTGAGCTTATTGATTAAGTTCATGGGGATCTATCCTCCAGGCACAGTCGTACAACTATCGAATGATATGGTCGGTTTGGTTATCTCTGTTAACTCTAAGAACATTCTCTTTCCAAATGTTCTTATCTATGACCCCTCTGTACCAAGAACTCAAGCGCCGATCATTGACTTAGCTGAAAGAGAAATAAAGATAGTTAATGCAATCTTACCTAACAAACTTCCGGATAAAGTAAGGGAGTACCTAAATCCACGCTCGCGGATTTCATACTTTTTTGATTCAGATGACTAGTTATCCACAGCGATTTGTGAACAACTCGTGGCTAACCTGAGGGTATAATGGGTGTAAATATCGGTCTGGGTGATTAATGTCCACTCGGACCTTTTTTATGAAAAAAATGCATTTTTTTGCTTGCCTTAAAAATGGAACTGCCTATAATGCGCATCCACTGACAGGGCAGACGCCGCAAGGCTTCAGCAATAGTCAGAGAGGTGAAAAGCTTCTAAGAAAATAAATTTGAAAAAGTGTTTGACTCTTCAAATTATCTCGCTAGAATTCACCTCCTCTTCGAGAGAAAGTTTTCTCAAAAAGCAATGTTCTTTAACAATATAAACCTATCAATCTGTGTGGGCACTCGTTGATGATAATCCAATTCGATACTTCGGTATCAAATT
>NZ_JBNJOF010000042.1:0-1728 GCF_050113875.1 Vibrio sp. TRT 1302
TTGCTCTTTAACAATTTGGAAAGCTGACGAATAACAACAATCCCCATATCTTTGATATGCGTTGTTATTCAAATTAAAAGTTCTCAAATCCTAAATCTTATGATTTAGGTACCAACACACATTCAAGTGTTCTTGGAAGTAACGAAAGTTACTTATATTTGAGTCCGGCAAAATCGTGTCTGCACATGTATAAAAATGCAGACAACTTTGGTGACTAACAAAGACCCTTTGGGGTTGTATGGTTAAGTGACTAAGCGTACACGGTGGATGCCTTGGCAGTCAGAGGCGATGAAGGACGTATTAACTTGCGATAAGCCCAGATTAGGTAGTAAAAACCTGTGAGTCTGGGATTTCCGAATGGGGAAACCCACTTACATAAGTAAGTATCGCTGCGTGAATACATAGCGCAGCGAGGCGAACCGGGGGAACTGAAACATCTAAGTACCCCGAGGAAAAGAAATCAACCGAGATTCCGAAAGTAGCGGCGAGCGAAATTGGACTAGCCCTTAAGCTTTTAATGAGACAGGTGAAGGCTCTGGAAAGTGCCGCGATACAGGGTGATAGCCCCGTAACCGACATCTCATCATCAGTGAAATCGAGTAGGGCGGGACACGTGTTATCCTGTCTGAATATGGGGGGACCATCCTCCAAGGCTAAATACTACTGACTGACCGATAGTGAACCAGTACCGTGAGGGAAAGGCGAAAAGAACCCCTGTGAGGGGAGTGAAATAGAACCTGAAACCGTGTACGTACAAGCAGTAGGAGCACCTTCGTGGTGTGACTGCGTACCTTTTGTATAATGGGTCAGCGACTTATATTCAGTAGCAAGGTTAACCATCTAGGGGAGCCGTAGAGAAATCGAGTCTTAACTGGGCGTCGAGTTGCTGGATATAGACCCGAAACCAGGTGATCTAGCCATGGGCAGGTTGAAGGTTGAGTAACATCAACTGGAGGACCGAACCGACTAATGTTGAAAAATTAGCGGATGACTTGTGGCTAGGGGTGAAAGGCCAATCAAACCTGGAGATAGCTGGTTCTCCCCGAAATCTATTTAGGTAGAGCCTCGGACGAATACTACTGGGGGTAGAGCACTGTTAAGGCTAGGGGGTCATCCCGACTTACCAACCCTTTGCAAACTCCGAATACCAGTAAGTACTATCCGGGAGACACACGGCGGGTGCTAACGTCCGTCGTGGAGAGGGAAACAACCCAGACCGCCAGCTAAGGTCCCAAATTATAGCTAAGTGGGAAACGATGTGGGAAGGCTTAGACAGCTAGGATGTTGGCTTAGAAGCAGCCATCATTTAAAGAAAGCGTAATAGCTCACTAGTCGAGTCGGCCTGCGCGGAAGATGTAACGGGGCTAAGCTATAAACCGAAGCTGCGGCAATGACTTTAGTCATTGGGTAGGGGAGCGTTCTGTAAGCCGTTGAAGGTGTGTTGTAAAGCATGCTGGAGGTATCAGAAGTGCGAATGCTGACATGAGTAACGATAAAGGGGGTGAAAAACCTCCTCGCCGGAAGACCAAGGGTTCCTGTCCAACGTTAATCGGGGCAGGGTAAGTCGACCCCTAAGGCGAGGCCGAAAGGCGTAGTCGATGGGAAACGGGTTAATATTCCCGTACTTCTTACAATTGCGATGGGGGGACGGAGAAGGCTAGGTGGGCCTGGCGACGGTTGTCCAGGTTCAAGTGCGTAGGCTTGAGAGTTAGGTAAATCCGGCTCTCT
>NZ_JBNJOF010000043.1:0-1676 GCF_050113875.1 Vibrio sp. TRT 1302
AATAATCATCGTATAAGGAGGTGATCCAGCCCCAGGTTCCCCTAGGGCTACCTTGTTACGACTTCACCCCAGTCATGAACCACAAAGTGGTGAGCGTCCTCCCGAAGGTTAAACTACCCACTTCTTTTGCAGCCCACTCCCATGGTGTGACGGGCGGTGTGTACAAGGCCCGGGAACGTATTCACCGTGGCATTCTGATCCACGATTACTAGCGATTCCGACTTCATGGAGTCGAGTTGCAGACTCCAATCCGGACTACGACGCACTTTTTGGGATTCGCTCACTTTCGCAAGTTGGCCGCCCTCTGTATGCGCCATTGTAGCACGTGTGTAGCCCTACTCGTAAGGGCCATGATGACTTGACGTCGTCCCCACCTTCCTCCGGTTTATCACCGGCAGTCTCCCTGGAGTTCCCACCCGAAGTGCTGGCAAACAAGGATAAGGGTTGCGCTCGTTGCGGGACTTAACCCAACATTTCACAACACGAGCTGACGACAGCCATGCAGCACCTGTCTTACAGTTCCCGAAGGCACACCTGCGTCTCCGCTGGCTTCTGTAGATGTCAAGAGTAGGTAAGGTTCTTCGCGTTGCATCGAATTAAACCACATGCTCCACCGCTTGTGCGGGCCCCCGTCAATTCATTTGAGTTTTAATCTTGCGACCGTACTCCCCAGGCGGTCTACTTAACGCGTTAGCTCCGAAAGCCACGGCTCAAGGCCACAACCTCCAAGTAGACATCGTTTACGGCGTGGACTACCAGGGTATCTAATCCTGTTTGCTCCCCACGCTTTCGCATCTGAGTGTCAGTATCTGTCCAGGGGGCCGCCTTCGCCACCGGTATTCCTTCAGATCTCTACGCATTTCACCGCTACACCTGAAATTCTACCCCCCTCTACAGTACTCTAGTTTGCCAGTTTCAAATGCAATTCCGAGGTTGAGCCCCGGGCTTTCACATCTGACTTAACAAACCACCTGCATGCGCTTTACGCCCAGTAATTCCGATTAACGCTCGCACCCTCCGTATTACCGCGGCTGCTGGCACGGAGTTAGCCGGTGCTTCTTCTGCAGCTAACGTCAAATGAGTATGCTATTAACATACCCACCTTCCTCACTGCTGAAAGTACTTTACAACCCGAAGGCCTTCTTCATACACGCGGCATGGCTGCATCAGGCTTGCGCCCATTGTGCAATATTCCCCACTGCTGCCTCCCGTAGGAGTCTGGACCGTGTCTCAGTTCCAGTGTGGCTGATCATCCTCTCAGACCAGCTAGGGATCGTCGCCTTGGTGAGCCATTACCTCACCAACTAGCTAATCCCACCTGGGCATATCCTGACGCGAGAGGCCCGAAGGTCCCCCTCTTTGAGCCGAAGCTATTATGCGGTATTAGCCATCGTTTCCAATGGTTATCCCCCACATCAGGGCAATTTCCCAGGCATTACTCACCCGTCCGCCGCTCGACGCCGTTAACGTTCCCCGAAGGTTCAGTTAACTCGTTTCCGCTCGACTTGCATGTGTTAGGCCTGCCGCCAGCGTTCAATCTGAGCCATGATCAAACTCTTCAATTTAAGATTTTGTTCGGCTCAATGAATACTGAACATTACATAAGTAATGTTTGAATTGACTGTGCTGAATCTTTCGATTCAATGGTCACTTCGTTTCATTGAAACCTAATTTGA
>NZ_JBNJOF010000044.1:0-1412 GCF_050113875.1 Vibrio sp. TRT 1302
GTCGAGCTACTACGGTAGTGAAGTCATTGATGCCATGCTTCCAGGAAAAGCCTCTAAGCTTCAGATTGTAAGGAATCGTACCCCAAACCGACACAGGTGGTCGGGTAGAGAATACCAAGGCGCTTGAGAGAACTCGGGTGAAGGAACTAGGCAAAATGGTACCGTAACTTCGGGAGAAGGTACGCTTCTGACGGTGAAGTCCCTTGCGGATGGAGCTATCGGAAGTCGCAGATACCAGGTGGCTGCAACTGTTTATTAAAAACACAGCACTGTGCAAAATCGTAAGATGACGTATACGGTGTGACGCCTGCCCGGTGCCGGAAGGTTAATTGATGGGGTTAGCGCTTGCGCGAAGCTCTTGATCGAAGCCCCGGTAAACGGCGGCCGTAACTATAACGGTCCTAAGGTAGCGAAATTCCTTGTCGGGTAAGTTCCGACCTGCACGAATGGCGTAATGATGGCCACGCTGTCTCCACCCGAGACTCAGTGAAATTGAAATCGCTGTGAAGATGCAGTGTACCCGCGGCTAGACGGAAAGACCCCGTGAACCTTTACTACAGCTTGGCACTGAACATTGACCCTACATGTGTAGGATAGGTGGGAGGCTTTGAAGCAAGTACGCCAGTATTTGTGGAGCCGTCCTTGAAATACCACCCTTGTAGTGTTGATGTTCTAACGTTGACCCCTAATCGGGGTTGCGGACAGTGCCTGGTGGGTAGTTTGACTGGGGCGGTCTCCTCCCAAAGAGTAACGGAGGAGCACGAAGGTGGGCTAATCACGGTTGGACATCGTGAGGTTAGTGCAATGGCATAAGCCCGCTTGACTGCGAGAATGACAATTCGAGCAGGTGCGAAAGCAGGTCATAGTGATCCGGTGGTTCTGTATGGAAGGGCCATCGCTCAACGGATAAAAGGTACTCCGGGGATAACAGGCTGATACCGCCCAAGAGTTCATATCGACGGCGGTGTTTGGCACCTCGATGTCGGCTCATCACATCCTGGGGCTGAAGTCGGTCCCAAGGGTATGGCTGTTCGCCATTTAAAGTGGTACGCGAGCTGGGTTTAGAACGTCGTGAGACAGTTCGGTCCCTATCTGCCGTGGGCGTTGGAAGATTGAAGGGGGCTGCTCCTAGTACGAGAGGACCGGAGTGGACGAACCTCTGGTGTTCGGGTTGTGTCGCCAGACGCATTGCCCGGTAGCTAAGTTCGGAATCGATAACCGCTGAAAGCATCTAAGCGGGAAGCGAGCCCTGAGATGAGTCTTCCCTGACCCCTTGAGGGTCCTAAAGGGTTGTTCGAGACTAGAACGTTGATAGGCAGGGTGTGTAAGCGCTGTGAGGCGTTGAGCTAACCTGTACTAATTGCCCGTGAGGCTTAACCATACAACACCCAAAGGGTTTTGATGGACTCAAA
>NZ_JBNJOF010000045.1:0-1411 GCF_050113875.1 Vibrio sp. TRT 1302
TCGCCACTGGGTGCGTTTTCTAGGAGCGTTTTATAGTCTTGAACCAGTTTATCGGTGATCTGAATTTCTTCTTTCAGTTTTGATTGGTCCTCTTGTGCCAAACAGTAATAGTCTGTTGGCGAATCCCCAGTAAAAAACAGCACATCATGGACATTAATGCTCTGACATAAAGGCGCACTGAGAATTTCTCCAGTACATTTTGGCTCTAGCTCTGTACGGGGTGGCTCTGTCGAATAATCGGGCTCAGGCTCCTCAATGATCACTTCTTTAGGTAGTGTTAAGGTATCTCCCGCCCGAATGTAATTTGGGTCAGTCTGACATTGCGGGTTCAGAGTCAAGAGGTCGACATATTCGACACCTTGATCGATAGCGATTTGGAGTAGGGTATCCCCCGGTTGAATGGTATAGGTAGTCATGGTCATAGGGCTCCATTACTCGCTTCAAGAATCGACTGCATCGTAGAGAGGTGTTCTGGGGTTATGGTCCACTGATACTGCTTTGGAGGGTGGATAGGCTGATCGATAGCCCCCCAATACCATTGCCCGTGGTACCAGTGAATTTGCTCAATGGATTGGAAAAACAGACTGCGTTCCTCGTCCGTCATGGTCCCGAGTAATGGTAATAAGGTTCGTGGCTCATAGTAACGGAGCAAGGCGACCGATTGCCCTGTCGAAACGACTAGACGTTCTCTGAGGAGTTTGACCAGTGACGTTTGAGGTGTGCCTTTTTTAACATACATAAGGCTTCCGCAAGGTGTGCTTTGCATTTGCTCTATTGCAATAGGAAACAGCTCTCGCCCATTTAGAGCAACTAACACGGGGCCACGCTCAATGTTGGCAAACTCTGTCTGCTCGAAAAGGGGGCAAAAGAAGGGCTCTGGAACGGTTCGATAAAGCTGAACTTGCCAATTTGGCCAAAGTTCAGGCTCGATGATCATATAGACATCCCATTCGTCTACGAGGATTGGCGCAGAGCCGATTTCAACGCGCCACTGAGGCATTATTTGTGGATTTGACATTGACCACCTCTATTACATTGGCAAAGTTCTTTTAGCAACGAGCCGTTTTCGACCATCTTGTTGTAGGCGATTTGGTTCATGGCCGGGAGTGATCCATCCGTAGCCATTGCTTCTTGTTCAGGGGGAGGCATATCCTGTGTCAGGGAGTTGGGCAGCAAAGCAATCTGCCCAGAAAAACCACTGCCACTGCTTGGACTTCCACCAGAGTTTAAATTGACTTTCGCTCCAACCAAGCTAACACCCGAAGCGTCCACTTTTATAAAGCTGCCACCGGCTTTTAAAGTCATTTCAGAGCCTGCTTCGATAACGACTTTCATACCGGCTTTGATGTGGAGTTCATTGCCAATTTCAAATGCATGCAACTGAGCGATTTTTTGATGCAGACTCCCTTCC
>NZ_JBNJOF010000046.1:0-1347 GCF_050113875.1 Vibrio sp. TRT 1302
CTGAAAGAAGAAATTCAGATCACCGATAAACTGGTTCAAGACTATAAAACGCTCCTAGAAAACGCACCCAGTGGCGACAACATTGACCCCGCTGAGATGCAGCAACATGCGCTAAAGAAAAAGGCGTGGCTTGAGCAGTGCGTCTATGCAGGGGCCATCAATGTAAATACGCCCAAGACCACCGCAGCAGGCACCGCGACTCAGTCTGCGGAACCACCAAAAACACAGAACTACATCGCAAGCAAAATCACTGAACTTGAGAAACGCCGCGCGTTAGTGAACATTTATGTCCCATACTTCTCTGAGCCATCCACCATCACCGTGCGCGATAAAGTTCTCGCCACGATCGAGAAAGAGCTCGCCTACTGGCAGGATTTAGCGAATAAACCCGTTGTACCAGAGTCTTCCAACAAACAAAGTGTTGATCTTACCAAGATGAACCACAAAGCGCTTGAGCGTGCGCCCGCGAAAAGGCATGTGCTAGAAGCCTGGCTTGTGAGTGAGAATCGACTTGTTTACCTGCGAGCGGATTTCGTTGAGCGTGCCAAAAACAACTGGAAACAAAATACCGTTAATGCCGAAGTCACTCGAGCCTTAGAAGCGAGGGACTGGCAAGGACTAAAGCAAGCCTTTATCCAAGATATTAAAAAAGGCATTCGCGATGATATCGAGACAGGTAAGCTAGAGGCTGTCTTTGCCAACTGGAAAGCGGACGGCTGGAAAGCCCATGAATGGAAAGCGACTCAAAAGCTGCATGATGAAAATGGCGAAGCTATTTTTGCCAGTTCTCAAGAGGCGCAACTACTGCGCTTTGCTGCCCAAGCCAGCGTCAAAAGTACGATTGAACCATCCGAAGGCAAAATAGATATTGGCATTGGTGCGGAGGCCAGTTTCGCTCTGGCTGAAGGCGCGGTTGGGCTTCACCGTTATTTTCCTTATGAAAGTGGCTATGCGCTGGAACTGAGTTATGTTGATGCTAACAAACAGCGCGCCGTTTATCCATTTGGCCACTTTAGAGCCAAAGTTAGCTTAATGCTCAGCTGTTTTGTTGGCGCGATGACCAGCGGGCGCTTAGAACTCAGCAATCAACCCAACAACAACCCCGGCCACCAGATATTGCTCTCTCCAAGCGTTAGTATGGGTACCAATGCTTCTGGCGGTGTCGGCGTGAAAGGCGATATCTTTGGTGGTGCTCAAGTTGGTGGTCAGGTTGAAGGGGGGCTAGAGTGGAAAGCGCCGCCAGATAACAAACTGGATAAGGTGTTTGATTTTGCCACCCTCGCCAAGGTGGGTGCCAACGGCAATGTGGCTATTGGAGCAGGTGCTGGATGGGATTTTCAGCTGAGT
>NZ_JBNJOF010000047.1:0-1081 GCF_050113875.1 Vibrio sp. TRT 1302
GCTAAAGTGTACGGCGGTGAAGCGAAAGACTTCGCATCTATCGATAACGCTCCAGAAGAGCGTGAGCGCGGTATCACAATCTCAACTTCTCACGTTGAGTACGACACTCCAACTCGCCACTACGCACACGTAGACTGTCCAGGACACGCTGACTATGTTAAAAACATGATCACTGGTGCTGCACAGATGGACGGTGGTATCCTAGTTGTTGCTGCGACAGATGGCCCAATGCCACAAACTCGTGAGCACATCCTACTAGGCCGTCAGGTTGGTATCCCTTACATCATCGTATTCATGAACAAATGTGACATGGTTGACGATGAAGAGCTTCTAGAGCTAGTAGAAATGGAAGTTCGTGAACTTCTATCTGAGTACGACTTCCCAGGTGATGATCTACCAGTAATCCAAGGTTCAGCTCTAGGCGCACTAAACGGCGAAGAGCAATGGGAAGCTAAGATCATTGAACTAGCAGAAGCGCTAGACAACTACATCCCAGAGCCAGAGCGTGCAGTAGACATGCCGTTCCTAATGCCAATCGAAGACGTATTCTCAATCCAAGGTCGTGGTACAGTAGTAACTGGCCGTATCGAGCGCGGTATCCTAAACGTAGGTGACGAAGTTGCTATCGTAGGTATCAAAGAGACAATCACAACAACATGTACTGGTGTTGAGATGTTCCGTAAGCTTCTAGACGAAGGTCGTGCGGGTGAGAACGTTGGTGCACTTCTACGTGGTACTAAGCGTGATGAAGTAGAACGTGGTCAAGTACTAGCGAAGCCAGGTTCAATCACTCCACACACTAAGTTCGAGTCAGAAGTATACGTACTTTCTAAAGACGAAGGCGGCCGTCATACTCCGTTCTTCAAAGGCTACCGTCCACAGTTCTACTTCCGTACAACTGACGTAACTGGTAACATCGAGCTACCAGAAGGCGTAGAAATGGTAATGCCAGGCGATAACATCAAGATGACTGTTGAACTAATCGCTCCAATCGCGATGGACGAAGGTCTACGTTTCGCGATCCGCGAAGGTGGCCGTACAGTTGGTGCTGGTGTTGTTGCTAAGATCTTCGCTTAATTCT
>NZ_JBNJOF010000048.1:0-1073 GCF_050113875.1 Vibrio sp. TRT 1302
GATTCAATAGGGCATGCTGTGGGGTATAAGACCGTTGAACTTATCCATTTGATGGCGCACGAATTTCAGCAAGTTGAAGGTGACTTTGACTCCTTGTCTGAAAATGAGCTAAAAGAGGTCACCCCATCCGGCATGGGATATGACCGATTTATTGAGCAATTAAAGCAAGGCCATTTGCTGCTACTGAATGATTCTCCGCGAGTTCCGCTGTTGATAAAAGAGAGCGATGGCTTAGCGCATTCAGATTGGGAGCTAAATCCCCATGTTCGCGACAACCTCGACCAATTGGCACAAAAGGCACTATTAACTCGCACACAGATGAGCGGGAGTGCATCAAGCACCACTCAAAGTGGAAGCCTACATCCGCCACTTCCCATGCCCCCATACGTCCCTGAGCCCGTTCGTACTCATAATCCCGATGCGCCGCCAAAGGAAAAATACGAGTACAACTTCGATATCGCGTGCTCCGACGATGCCTTTCATCGCAATGTTGGTTGTTCGTTTGTTATAGCCCAAACGGCAGACGAAGTGTTACTAGGGCGCTGGCGTGAAACCAAAATCAAAGAAGGGACACGCTACACCATATTCACAGCGTTTGATGAGCCTAAAAAATTGGTGGGAGAAGTGGCATCAAAGTCATTAGGTCTCTCGCCTAGCCAACCAGTAAAAGTCAGACCGATAGGCAGTGGCGTAGCGCAAGAGGGCTTTATTCCCGTTTTTCCCGCCGTGCAGCTCGGCGAGCGGTTAGGCTTTCCCACTCACGGTTTCTACTACCACTTTCATAACGGCAAACTGATCCAAGAGTACCGTATTCTCGGTGATAAAAACTGGGGTTTTTATGCCACTCACTCAACGCACCACCGCCTTGATCCCGAAAGAGGTTACAACCAGAACCAAAACGCGATATTGGTGTTCTGGAAACTCGGTGGCAAAGTGGTCGAGGGCCAACATCTTGTTTACTTAGAGAGGCAAATTACCCGAGAGGAACTGGATAATTTGAGCGAGGAGTGGTTGAACGAGCATGGGGTGAAATTAGATGTGCCTCAGTTACTTGAGGCAACAAAACAACCCAT
>NZ_JBNJOF010000049.1:0-1051 GCF_050113875.1 Vibrio sp. TRT 1302
GGTGTAACCCCCTAAGACATAAATGGCCGGAACAGGTCCATGAGTGGACCGGTAAACGATGCAATTGGCATTAAACCCTTTGGAACAAGCTAATCATGAGTGAGATTAGACAAGTAGGCCCTAACCATTGGGTCGGGCCAGAAGATTGTGGTTTTACCCCAAACTTTCATATTACCCAACACGGTGTGGATCATTACCCGAACGGTCACTTAATGCAACAAGAGCCGCTTCATCCGGGGAATAAGAAAATAACCTTGGTGCACCACACGGTTTCTAAAGAAGAAACTGAAGATTTAGGCGCGTTTTTCGAAGCATTTTCTGCAGGGGGACATGATGAGTTTATCGATATGCGAGTTCAGTCTGTCCATGGTAGAGGCGGAAATGTGTATGCGGTGATTTTCTTTGCCTTGCTCTGGCTGCTTGTTAAGACTTCGATGGTTTACACTGCTGGAGATACATGGTCACCCAACTATGTCGATATAACAGTTACAGCAATACTCGTCACTTGTATGGGATTCAGTTTATTTAAGCCGATTGCCATGCCGGTACGTTTTCATAAGAAAAACCAAGAGGTTTACGTTTGGCACAATAAAATTCTCTATCGTATTCCGTGGCAAGAGTGTGAAATATCCGTCATTGTCGCTAAAACCCATATGGGCTATGGGCGGTTAAAAGATGGCTACGAGTTAATGTTGTGGCTCAACCCTAAACATGCGGTCAACGCCGATTTAACTGGTCAACGCCATCAATATCTCAGTCTGCTGCACAATATGGGGACTCACGTTCCTATGTACGGCTACTGGGAGTATGTTCGCCGTTATATGGCAGATGAACAGCCATTATGGTACGAGATCAGTAAAGAACCACGGATTGCAGGAGCCAATATAGAACTGGCAAGAGAAGAAGGATACAGCGACTTCAGCGCACTAGTTCGCTTTATCTTATTTTTGCCAATTATATTTCTTTTTCGACCCGCTGATTTTGCACTTTGGTGTAACCCCCTAAGACATAAATGGCCGGAACAGGTCCATGAGTGGACCGGTAAACGATG
>NZ_JBNJOF010000050.1:0-857 GCF_050113875.1 Vibrio sp. TRT 1302
CCTAGACCGATAGAGTCGTGCGTGTAAACTTGGATGTTCTGAACTTTCATCAGAGCAGCCATACGCATTGCGTTACGCGCGTATTCCATGAACATTAGGAATGTTGCACCGTATGGTACGAAACCACCGTGTAGGGCAATACCGTTCATGATAGCCGTCATACCGAATTCACGCACACCGTAGTGAATGTAGTTACCAGAAGCATCATCAGCAGATACAGACTTAGAACCAGACCACATCGTTAGGTTAGAAGGTGCTAGGTCAGCAGAGCCACCTAGGAATTCTGGTAGCATTGCACCGAATGCTTCTAGCGCATTTTGTGACGCTTTACGTGAAGCGATGTTTGCTGGGTTAGCTTGTAGATCAGCGATGATCGCGTTGGCTTTCTCTTCCCACTCTGCTGGCAGTTCACCGTTTAGACGACGCTTAAGCTCAGCCGCTTCCGCAGGGTAAGCTGCTGCATACGCGTCAAACTTAGCATTCCACGCAGCTTCTTTTTCTGCGCCTGCCGCTTTAGCATCCCACTGAGCATAGACATCAGCCGGGATTTCGAACGGGCCGTGCTCCCAACCAAGTTCTTTACGTGTTGCTGCAATTTCATCAGCGCCTAGTGGTGCACCGTGACAGTCGTGCGAACCAGACTTGTTCGGTGAACCAAAACCGATGATAGTTTTAGTACAGATTAGCGTAGGGCGAGGGTCAGCTTTTGCTGCAATGATTGCCGCATTGATCGCTTCTGAATCGTGACCATCAACTGCTGGGATTACGTGCCAGCCGTACGCTTCAAAACGCTTAGGTGTATCGTCAGAGAACCAACCTTCAACGTGACCATCGATAGAGATACCATTGTCATCCCA
>NZ_JBNJOF010000051.1:0-759 GCF_050113875.1 Vibrio sp. TRT 1302
TTGTTTGACTAGAGTACGGCTTTCGCCCTCAACGGTGAGGTTGTGGCTGTTTTTAATCTGAGTGAAATGGTCGTTATCGATCGTGATATGTTGGTCATGTTTGACATGAGTCGTCATATCGTTGAGAACGATCGAGTCAAAATCCTTCTGCGCATGAAGATAGACTTGCTCTTGCTCTGCTTGGTCTTCAAAACTCAGTTCGTTAAAGCCTTGCCCTTGATGGGTTTCACTGCGCAGGACGGTTTTCGTTTTGTTCTCCGGCAGCGCATAAGGCGGCTGGTTGACCGCATGATAGGTGCGCCCTGTGATGATGGGCTGATCTGGGTCACCATTAAGAAATGAGACAATCACTTCGTGACCAATGCGAGGCAAAGCGATCATGCCATATTGGCTGCCTGCCCAACCTTGAGAGACGCGCACCCAGCATGAACGATGTTCAGGGTTTCTCTCTTCGCGATCCCAGTGGAAATGGACTTTCACGCGACCATGTTCGTCACAGAAGATTTCTTCTCCCTCTGGGCCGACGACAGTCGCGATCATTGGGCCATCGACCCTAGGTTTGGTCTCTGGCTCGGCTTGCCAATTGATATGAGCAGGGATGGCTTGCCATTGGTTGGCGTAGGTCGTCTTGCCTTGAGTGCTATCTTCCTCGAGTGCTTGAGCCTGTTCGCCTTGGTGATTGACTTGAACCAGCAGCCAAGCGCGATTAAAGGATGTGTTGAGGTGGTCACTCAAGGTAAATTTATACCCTGAGCGGAG
>NZ_JBNJOF010000052.1:0-717 GCF_050113875.1 Vibrio sp. TRT 1302
CATAATTAGAGGTTTCGGCTTGTTCATTCTTCATTAAATATTCCCATGGTGTCAGATCGTTGAGGGCATCATGGGGACGTTCTTCGTTGTATTCTCGTATCCAGTTTTCTGTTAGCTCACGCACGTCATTCAAGGTTCTGAACACATACATATCGAGGATCTCTGTGCGATACGTACGGTTAAATCGTTCGACATAGGAGTTCTGAGTCGGTTTGCCTGGTTGGATAAACTCCAGCTTGATATCATGCTCCTCAGCCCAAGTCGCCAGCGTTACAGAGATGAACTCTGGGCCATTATCCATTCGCAACTTTTCTGGATAACCTCGCCATGCAATGATTCGTTCAAGCACTCGAACCACTCGTTGCGCAGGGAGGCTTAAATCCACTTCGATAGCGAGTGCTTCACGATTGAAGTCATCTACTACGTTGAAGGTTCTAAATCGACGTCCGCACTGTAAGCTGTCACTCATAAAGTCAATCGACCAACACTGGTTAGCTACTATTGGCACATTAAGCGGCTCAGGCGAACGAGTTGGTAAGCGTTTTTTCTCTTTACGACGCTTATTGAGTTTGAGTTCGCAGTAAATCCGATATATCCGTTTATGATTCCAGCCATGTCCCCACCGACGAAGTATTTTGAGCAACTTGCTAAAACCGTAGGCTGGATAACGCTCAACCGCTTTTTGCAGTTCAACAATCACTTCATGATCGTTATTCG
>NZ_JBNJOF010000053.1:0-712 GCF_050113875.1 Vibrio sp. TRT 1302
GCCATACGTCTCTCCTATCGTTCACACCAAACACAAAAACCTTCACCACAAATCACCGTGAAATGGATGGTTTGAGGTTAAGGTTTTCAGGTGGCCCCCGAGGGGAGCCACCGAAAATCAAAGTGATTAAGCTTCGATAGGTTTACGCCAATCGTCTGAACCAGACGTACCTGCGTTAACGTGATCCCAAGTGATCTTACGGTACGACATCGAGACCGTTAGATTTTGAGTGAAGTCGGACATGGATGGATCTTGACAGTGTGGCATCTCACACTGGATATCGACGATAGACGCGTTTTCTAGCTTAGTGGTGAAGAAGTTCTCTTGTTTGCCTTCGATGGAGGTGCGGTACCATTTCAGCTCTACGTTCTTCATCTTCTCACCAGAAGAAAGTGCGTTGTACAGCAGTGGTACGGCTTTGTTGAGAGTAACGGTAAACTTGAATGGTTTATGGACGCGTTGACCAGAAGGTTGACCAGATTGAGGGTCGGTCGGAACCGAAATGACGTGGTCAAACTTCTGAACCAGCATCTCGTCTTCGTGACCTTCTACATAGGAGTCACCGATAGAGTCAGCCGTACAGGCACCCGCAGTGATCAGACCCTGAGTTTCACCGTCGATAGAAATATAACATGGAGTTGGCATAGTAAAATCCTTAGAGGTTGAGTGTAATAACACTCACTCTTAGTCAAAAAGCGTGCCAAAGTGAAAT
>NZ_JBNJOF010000054.1:0-659 GCF_050113875.1 Vibrio sp. TRT 1302
CGTAACGCAATGCGTATGGCTGCTCTGATGAAAGTTCAGAACATCCAAGTTTACACGCACGACTCTATCGGTCTAGGCGAAGATGGTCCAACTCACCAACCGGTTGAGCAAATGGCTTCTCTACGTCTAACACCAAACATGAGCACATGGCGTCCATGTGACCAAGTTGAGTCAGCTGTTGCTTGGAAATTGGCAATTGAGCGTAAAGATGGCCCTACATCTCTTATCTTCTCTCGTCAAAACCTTGCACAGCAAGAGCGTGACGCTGAGCAACTAGCCAACATCGCTAAAGGCGCTTACATCCTGAAAGACTGTGCAGGTAAGCCAGAGCTTATCCTTATCGCAACAGGTTCTGAAGTAGAGCTAGCGGTAGAAGCAGCAGCACAGCTAACAGCGGAAGGTAAGAAAGTTCGCGTCGTTTCTATGCCATCAACGGATGCTTTCGACAAGCAAGATGCAGCATACCGCGAAGCAGTACTGCCATCAGACGTCACAGCACGTATCGCTATCGAAGCGGGTATTGCGGACTTCTGGTACAAGTATGTTGGTTTCGGTGGCAAGATCATCGGTATGACAACATTTGGTGAATCAGCGCCAGCTGACCAACTGTTCAAGATGTTTGGTTTCACTACTGAAAACGTAGTAAACACAGCAAAAGA
>NZ_JBNJOF010000055.1:0-611 GCF_050113875.1 Vibrio sp. TRT 1302
CATGACTGGGGTGAAGTCGTAACAAGGTAGCCCTAGGGGAACCTGGGGCTGGATCACCTCCTTATACGATGATTATTGCGATGAGTGTTCACACAGATTGATGGTTTATGTAGTTTAAGAGAAAGAACATCCCCCAAGATGTTCACTTAGTGTCCCGTTCGTCTAGAGGCCTAGGACACCGCCCTTTCACGGCGGTAACAGGGGTTCGACTCCCCTACGGGATACCATTGGGTCGTTAGCTCAGTTGGTAGAGCAGTTGACTTTTAATCAATTGGTCGCAGGTTCGAATCCTGCACGACCCACCATTTTCTCAAGATATGGGGCTATAGCTCAGCTGGGAGAGCGCCTGCCTTGCACGCAGGAGGTCAGCAGTTCGATCCTGCTTAGCTCCACCATTCTTGATTCGATGGGCGATTAGCTCAGTTGGGAGAGCACCTGCCTTACAAGCAGGGGGTCACTGGTTCGAGCCCGGTATCGCCCACCATCTTTAAGCATACTTGCTTGAGTGTTCTTAAAAATGGTTTCGAAAGAAACTTGCTCTTTAACAATTTGGAAAGCTGACGAATAACAACAATCCCCATATCTTTGATATGCGTTGTTATTCAAATTAA
>NZ_JBNJOF010000056.1:0-569 GCF_050113875.1 Vibrio sp. TRT 1302
AGCATTGCACCGAATGCTTCTAGCGCATTTTGTGACGCTTTACGTGAAGCGATGTTTGCTGGGTTAGCTTGTAGATCTGCGATGATCGCGCTGGCTTTCTCTTCCCACTCTGCTGGCAGTTCACCGTTTACGCGGCGTTTGAATTCTGCTGCAAGTTCTGGATATGCTGCTTCATAAGCTGCAAATTTCTCGTTCCACGCTGCTTCCTTAGCTGCGCCTGCTTCTTTCGCATCCCATTGCGCGTAGACATCTTGCGGAATTTCAAAAGGACCGTGCTCCCAACCAAGTTCTTTACGTGTTGCTGCAATTTCATCAGCGCCTAGTGGTGCACCGTGACAGTCGTGTGAACCAGACTTGTTCGGTGAACCAAAACCGATGATAGTTTTAGTACAGATTAGTGTAGGGCGAGGGTCAGCTTTTGCTGCAATGATTGCCGCATTGATCGCTTCTGCATCGTGACCGTCAACTGCAGGGATTACATGCCAGCCGTATGCTTCAAAACGCTTAGGTGTATCGTCAGAGAACCAACCTTCAACGTGACCATCGATAGAGATACCATTGTCATCCCA
>NZ_JBNJOF010000057.1:0-546 GCF_050113875.1 Vibrio sp. TRT 1302
ATCGAGGTAGCGTTTAATGCTGCGCGTGGTGCGGTGGATATCGAGTAGGGCTAACTGCTGCTGCAACTCCCTAACGGTGATCCATCGATGTTGAGGAATAAGCATCAGCGTGTGCAGCAAAGCGGATAACCCTTCAATGCTGGTTTTATTGCTCATGACTACGCTCTAAATACATCAAAGCTCCACACCGGAGTCGGACATTTAATGTCGGGAGAATAGAGGTGGGTCAGACACATAATGTCCAACGGTGAAAACAGCATCAATCGGCATCACCAAAGCGTGAGCCGATTAACATTAACGAGGCTTATGCTTATCACTGAGCTCGACAATGGCTGCCAATAACCCAATCAACAGCACCACCAGAAACCCTAAACTGGATAGGGCTCCAATGACACCGAAGAACGGAGAAAGGGAGAACAACGTAATGAGGGCAGTGACAAGTTTGATGGTTTGTAGAAGAAGGGAAGTCATGAGTTATTGCGGGGTGACGGCTATCTCGTTGTAAGCGTCCGTATCGACATAGGCAAGAAAGTTATTCTCCCATAG
>NZ_JBNJOF010000058.1:0-519 GCF_050113875.1 Vibrio sp. TRT 1302
GAAGGCTCACAGGTTGGGGGGACGAACACCACCGCCACGGGTCTGATTGATTTCACCACAGGCAGTGACAAAGTCGTTGCGATGGGCATTGATGTGAACGTGTTCAACAACGCACCGACGCTGACCTCAGAAGGCAAGACCGTGACGCTGGAAGAAGTCTCAGACGGTGTTTATCGCGGTTATATCACCAGAGACGATGGTAAACAGGTCGAGGTTTTATCGATTAAGCTAGATCAAGTTAATCTGGGCCAATACAGCGTCACCTTACACAAAGAAGTTGACCATCCTGCACAGGGACAAGACAGTCTAGCGGTCAGCATTCCAGTCTATGCTGTCGACAGCGATAACGACCATTCCACCAATAGCAATCTAGTGATCAATATTGGTGATGACCTGCAAGTGGTGACCGACGGCAGTTTAAGTGTCACCGAACCGGATCATGTCGGCACGGCATCCAGTAACCAGATTGATGTCATCACCAAAGCGGGGGCGGAGCACGGTCAAGTTACCTCGTTCACG